>JAHEGL010000164.1 GCA_024645145.1 Planktotalea sp. | reverse complement strand
GGCCATATCTTCAACGATGGCACGTTCTTCTTCGGTCAAGGCACCGTCGACATAGGCACCAAGCATGATCAGGATGTCTTCGCTTAAAGGAGTTCGGTCAATCATTTGCGGGCTCCTTGCTGATCTACGAGTGCGGCCTTCAGTTTTTGGCGCGCAGAGGAAAGGCGCGACATAACCGTTCCAATTGGAATGTCCAATATTTCGGCGGTTTCAGCATAGCTATGCCCTTCGACCGCGACGAGTAATAACACCGAACTAAAGCCTTCTGGTAAAAGTGCGATCTGGGCGAGCACTTGATTGGTATAAGCCGTCGTCTCACTTTCGCCGCTCGTAAGAAGCGTGTCGCTATCAGCAGCGTCCTCGACACCTTGGCCAATGCGAACAGTGCGCTTGCGGGTCTCATCAATCCAGATATTGCGCATGAGGCGATACATCCACGCATCGAGCCGCGTTCCTTTTTGCCATTGGTCGGCGCGGCTTAAAGCACGGGTGCAAGACGTTTGGAGAAGGTCATCCGCACCAGGCCAGTCACGCGTCAAAGACCACGCAAAACGGCGCAGACGAGGAAGCAATGGCACTAAGCCTTTTGAGATGTCACTCACTCGGATGATCTAAGCTGTATCATAAGCCAGCCTAGGCAATTAAAGCCCAAGCTGGCAATTGATGATTTAGTAGTTAGATGGCGTGCCGCGCAGGGCCATCTGAAGTGCTGTGTAGGACCATGTATTGCGGCCACCGCGCTCACGAATTTCAGCAAGCTGCAAACGTGCACCGTCCTCATCGCCATATGCAAGCAGGCCTTGGCCCATATAGGAACGTGCAAGAATGTAGTCCGGATCAATGCTTAGTGCAGCTTCGTAGAATTCCATCGCAACGGCGTGGTTGCCAAGCTTGCGGTTTGTGAAGCCTCGGTAGTTTAGGATCCGTGGGTCGTCTTGGTTCTCGGCAGCGTCAAGAACGGCCAAGGCGTTCATATACTGGCCATCATACGCCATTTCGCGCGCGGCAAGATAAAGCTGGTCATCTGTGAAGTTATGGCTTTCAACCTTCAGACACTTCTTGGTGTCTTTGTCATAGACCATGCCTTGGGTGCATTTTTTTGTCGTATTCGTTTTTGTCGGCGGTGTATCACCGCCAGCGGCGTGCAATGCGGCAGGCGCAGAGACCATCAAGCTTGCAGCTATAAGTGCGCTAGAGAATACATTGAATTTAAACATGATCAATTTCCTATTGTTAAGTGCCGCGCGTTACGCGATTTGCAGCGCGCTTGTTCGGGGTTACACAAGAATAACGTCCCTGCGGCCCGTCTTATTCGATAGATCGAGAATTTTTTTCAAAAGGACCAAGTTTTGGCTTAACTGACCGACGCTTGTGGACTGAATGTGGCTATGACTTCGCCGTATGATCATAAATCCCAAGTATCTCGAGTGATACAATATCAAGTGCGCGTTGATGGGTCGCGGACAAGTTTACCAGCGGCGCACAGCCCTCACCATGCGCTTGCAAAAAGCGACCTGCGCAAAGGCACCATGCATCGCCATCATTAAGGCCCGCAAAGCCAAATTCAGGGCGCGGCGTACTTAGATCGTTGCCGACATATTTGGAGTAGGCCAAGAACTCTTTGGTCAGAATTGCCGCGACTGTATGGCTTCCTTGATCGGCATCGCATGTGTTGCAATAGCCGTCCCGAAAGAACCCAGTGAGCGGGTCAGTGCTGCAAAGGGCCAATTCTTCGCCAAGGACATTTAGGCTGGGATCTTTTTGCATTTAATGAAGTCCTTCTGCAATTTTACGAAAGATTTCTACGTTATAATCGCTCACCCCTTTGGTGCGAAATGCGCGATCCGCCGCATTAGACGCAATCACCACACCCAAAGGTCGGTTTATATAGATATACTGACCATACACACCCCGCGCGAGGAATTCGCCGATCCGGCCATCTTTGGGCATCCACCATTGATAGCCATAACCATACTCGCCCTCACTTGTCGGCGCGCTGCGCACTGTGGACGCAGCGACCCAATCCGCGGGAACAATTTGTTGTCCGTTATATGCGCCGTTTTGCAGATACATTTGCCCCATCCGAGCGTAATCGCGCGTGCGCAAGTTCAAGCCCCCAAGGACAAAGGCGACGCCATTGCCATCGGTCAGGCAGTACGGGGTCGCCTCAAGTCCCATTGGTTTGATGATCTTTTCAGATAAAAGCGGTGCAATCTGTTCGCCCGTAGCGCCGCGTATCACCATGGAAATCACGTGCGTGTCGATGGACACATACTGCCAATCGGTTCCAGGGTCCGCGAATGTCTCATTCAGGTCTGCCGCGAACCCGTCCATGGATCCACCAAGCGCGAGCACGCGGCCCATCTTGTTGATGTCACTGCTTTGATCGAGATAATCCTCATCAAAGGTAACGCCGCTCGCCATGTTCAGCACATTGCGGATGCTTGCCCCATCGCAAGCGCCACCTTTGAGGGAAGGCGCGTATTTGGTGACGGGATCATCGATCGACGTAATTGCGCCTTCTTCCAGCAGAACTCCAAAGAGCGCGGAGAGATAGCTTTTCGCGACCCACCAGGAAATGCGCAGATCGTCGGGGCTCGTGCCTTGAAAATAGCTCTCGTGCACCAAAGCACCGTCCTTGAGCACCACGAGGGAGGTGATGGTGCGATCGGTGATCCATTGCTCGATCTCTGCATTGAGCGCCATTTCGGGGCCTGTGGGCAGGGCGGTCACCGGCCCTTCGCCGCGCGGCACGTCGACAGAGAGGAAGGTGGCGTTCATGCCGGAGAAGTTAGTGATAATTTTTTCTTCGGAAAAGAGCAAGTTGACGGCGAGGAGCCTTGTGATCTCTTCGCGCTTCCAAATGCCGATGGCGATGATCAGCACGACGCCGAAGAAACGGGTGAGGTATTTGAAGACGCTGCGCATGTTGGTGGCTCGCTTTGAAGCTAAGAAAGCACGAGAGGAGGGGAGAGGCAAATGGGTCTAGCTGAAGAGCACGATCAACAAAAGCATTAGCATCACTGTGGTTATAGGCCCCAACACCCAGCGTTCTTGGCGCGAAGGGGTGATCCAGTTCAACAACGTTGAGAAAATTTGTAGCACAAGCACGCACCAAGCCGTCCAACGGGGCCAATGCGGCCAACGCCAAGCGGCCGAAGTGACAGCTGCGGCCATCGCAAGCACGATCAAGATCGCAACTGCTGCGCCGATGCGGTTCTGCGTTGGGAGTTGGCCTTCGTGCCGCCCCCCTTGCGTGTAACGCCCCCACGGCGCACCCGCGATCACGCACAGATGAAAGAGGATCGTTGCGGCGATGATGAAAGCGTAGGGGTATTCTGCGAGGTAGGTCATGGCAGATTAGTCTCTTAGTCGATCATGAGATATCGAGAGCATTTCATTTCTGGGTCTCCATTCATCAACGATCCCTCGATATCCTACCAATTTATCACGGATGGAGACCATAAGGGTCTTTATCGCTTCTTTGTTCTGAACGTCTTTTTTCGCAAAGGCGAAGGGCTTTGAAATATAAAGGCCAAGAAACCTTCGTTCGATAAGGAGGCGCATGCGGGTTAAGCTATATGGCGGAACCAAAAGGATCGAGCCTTTTAGCCCCGAAAGTTCATGCAGTGAGGTCGGCTTTTCTTCTATAAGAAAGCGATTGTATTCGACTTGGAATCCATGGCTCCTACTTAGATATTCTATCTGAAAAATGGAAAGCTCGCCAACGACATTGCAACACAAAAAAGACCAAGAATGCCCATATGAATTTGATCCATTTGGTAGGCTTGAGAACACGCCGCGTCTAAATCCCATATCTTCAAATAAAGTGCTGACGATTTTGTCGAACTGCGAAACGTTATGGCCGTGCGATTGTTTCATCCCCGAAACCTATCCGCGAGTTTTTGCAACGCGCTGCGGGGGTCCTCAGCAGGCTTTTCAGCCTTTTTCGGCCCTTTGGGCTCGGCAGATTTCGCCGTTTTGGACGAACGCGCAGGGGCGGTGCGCAAAGACACGGCGTTCGTGAAGCGGCCGGTGTCGCCTTTGGCCAGCTCGGTCGCGCCATCCGAGCAACCGCGCGTCACGTCATCGAGCCAGCCCGCCTCTGCCTTGGCGAAATCGGACAGCACATATCCTGCAACGCGGTCCTTGTGACCCGGATGCCCAATCCCGAGACGTATGCGTTGATAGTGCTCGCCAATATGCTGATGGATCGAACGCAAGCCATTGTGACCCGCATGTCCGCCGCTCATTTTGACGCGCACTTTGGAAGGGGCCAGATCCAGTTCGTCGTGAAACACGGTCACATCTTCAGGCGACATTTTGTAAAAGCGCATGGCTTCCCCGACCGATTGACCTGAAAGGTTCATGAAGGTCGAGGGCTTCAACAAAAGCACTTTTTCAGAACCAAGCGTGCCCGAAGCGACTTGCCCTTGAAACTGCGATTTCCAAGGGGTGAAACCATGATCACTGGCGATCTCATCCAGAACCATAAAGCCGATGTTGTGGCGGTTCTTGGCGTATTTCGCACCAGGGTTCCCCAAACCTACAAAGAGCTGCATTGCGTGATCCTCTTATTTCATCGCTGGTTTACAACGAAAAACGGGGCCCGTGAAAGGCCCCGTTCTTTAATCTTATCAAGTGGGATACGCTTATGCGTCGTCGCCCCCTTGCTCTGTTGTTGGAACGTCTGCTGCGTCTACTTCGTCGCCTTCTTCGTTCTCGGAAGATTTCAGACCAGAGGGTGCAGAGATGTTTGCAACAACGAAATCACGGTCGATTGTTGGCTTCGCGCCAGCAGGCAATGTGATGTCGGAAATGTTGATCGTGTCACCAACATCGAGACCCGTCATGTCAACAACCAGCTTCTCAGGGATATCACCCGCTGTCACAATAAGCTCGACCTCTGGACGTACTGTTGTCAGAACGCCGCCGCGCTTGATGCCCGGTGCTGCCTCTTCGTTGATGAA
>JAHEGL010000161.1 GCA_024645145.1 Planktotalea sp. | reverse complement strand
TCTAAATTTAAAGCCAGATTCCAAAAGCGACGTTTCATAATCGATTTCTGTGCCGAACAAAAACATCTGTGCCATTGGGGCGATCATCACCCGCGCGCCATTTTGCTCCACAAGCTCATCGTTTTTGTCGACTTCATCGACGTAATCCATGGTGTATTCCATACCTGCACAGCCGCCTTTTTTGACGCCAATGCGGAGGCCCATGTGCCCATCCTTTTCCATCAGTTTTGCAATCTGCACTTCCGCTTTTTGCGTGATGGTCACAGCTTGCTTGCCAGGGATGCCGAACATGAATGTGTCTCCGAATAACTATGGTACTGTGAGGATAGGGGGCCTAGCGCATCCGCACAAGTTTTGAGCGCTGCTACATGAAGCCCAGTTCAAGCCGTGCTTCGTCGCTCATCATTTCCATGCCCCACGGTGGCTCCCAAACGAGTTCCACGCTGACAGTTTTGACACCTGCCATAGGTTCAATCGCTTCCGCGACCCAGCCAGGCATTTCACCGGCCACAGGACAGCCGGGCGCGGTAAGAGACATCAAGACTTTGACGTCGTTCTCTTCGCTTACGTCGATCGTGTAGATCAAGCCAAGATCATAGATATTTACTGGAATTTCAGGGTCATAGACCGTGCGGCATGCTTCAACCAACCCGTCATAAAGCGGATGATCCGTGCTGGAGGGGGCGATAAGTGGAGTGCCTTCAAGCGGGGTTGCGTCGTTCATGTTTTGCCTCATTCATGTACTTGAGCGTTTATATAGGGTTTAGCCAGGCGCGCGTAAAGGGTGGTGGCGCACAGGAATTGTGCGGTGTAGGGTTTCACCTGTGCTCGTACCGAGCCACTCAAGGACTTTTGATGAGCGAAACCAGCCCTCAGGCACTGCGCACGCCACCGTCGCGCGCAACTTTGACCATGATCACCGCAGTTTCCGTGCTAACGCTCAATCTGTTTTTGCCCTCACTTCCATCAATGGCAAATGATCTAAATGTGAGCTACGCGAAGATGAGCTTTGCGATTGCCGGCTATTTGTTCCTCTCCGCGGGCTTGGCCTTAATACTTGGGCCGCTTGCTGACCGTTTCGGTCGCCGCCCAGTCCTCATTATTAGCTTTTGCGTTTTTGCATTTGCTTCTATGGGCGCCGCGCTGTCGCAGGATTTTACTACATTTATCACGTTTCGCATGATCCAAGCCGTCTGTGCGACCGGATCGACGCTGTCGCGCGCGATTGTGCGTGACATGTATCCACCTGGAAAAGGCACATCTGTGCTTGGCTATATCGCAATGACGATGGCGGTCGCACCGATGATTGGGCCGCTGGTTGGTGGCCTTTTGGAAGAAACGCTTGGCTGGCGGTCTGTCTTTTGGGTGTTCGCGATTTTGGGACTGCTGAGCGTTGTGTTGATTTGGTTTGATCTGGGCGAAACGGCGAAGGGCAAAGTAAAGACGGCTGCGGAGCAACTTCAGGGTTACAAAGACGTCACACGTTCAGCTGCGTTTTGGACGAATACCCTGGTATTAGGATTTTCGATTTCTGCATTTTTCGTCTTTTTGTCAGGCGCGCCTTTTGTGGCGTCGCAGATCTATGGCCTCAGTCCAAGTTTTGTCGGTGCTGTGATGGGTGTGACGGCGATTGGTTATTTTATCGGGAGCTTTATCACGGGGCGTATCGCGGAAAATGTGCCCCTAGGCGGCATGATGATCTGGGGCCGCTGGATCGGCCTGCTTGGACCGACCGCCGCGCTGAGTGTTGTGATGCTAGGATGGGATACAGCCTACCTTGCGTTCGGCTTGATGGCGACAGTTGGCATCGGCAATGGCATCAGTCTGGCTGCGGCCAATACCGGTGCAATGAGTGTGCGACCTGATCTTGCAGGCAGTGCGGCAGGTCTTTCTGGTGCAATGGGCACCGCGATGGGCGCGGTGTTCAGTGCAATCACTGGTGCGCTTATGACGGCGCAAAATGGCGACTGGTTGTTTTGCGCCCTGGTGATGTTGGCGTGTCTGGGGGCTTTGATAGCGGCCTATCCAGCGGCCAAAACATTTGAAGGTATTCAATAGCCGCTTTTGGCTTTCCAATTCAAATCACTGCAAGTAGGAAACGCGCCATGACAGAACGTCTCTCATATACTTTGAATGCGACCGATGGTCGTGCGCGCACTGGCGTGATCAACACACCGCGCGGCGAAATTCGCACCCCTGCGTTTATGCCTGTTGGCACCGCTGCGACCGTCAAAGCGATGATGCCTGAAAGCGTGCGTGCGACGGGTGCCGATATTCTCTTGGGCAACACATATCATTTGATGCTGCGTCCTACGGCGGAGCGCATCGATCGTTTGGGTGGTTTGCACAAATTCATGAATTGGGATCGCCCGATTTTGACGGACAGCGGCGGGTTTCAAGTGATGAGCCTCGCCGAGCTGCGCAAGCTCACAGAAGAGGGCGTTACTTTCAAATCCCATATTGACGGCTCTAAACACCACCTCACGCCTGAGCGCTCTATGGAAATTCAAAAGCTGCTCGGCTCTGATATTGTCATGTGCTTTGATGAATGCCCGGCGTTGCCTGCCAGTGATGCCGAAGTTCGCAAGTCAATGGAGCTTTCGATGCGTTGGGCGCAACGCTCACGCGATGCTTTTGGGGACAGACCGGGCCACGCGCTCTTTGGTATTCAGCAAGGCGGTGTAACCGAAGAACTCCGTGGCATTAGCGCGCAAAAGCTACGCGAGATTGAATTTGATGGCTATGCTGTTGGCGGCTTGGCTGTCGGCGAGGGGCAAGAGGCGATGTTTGGCGTGCTTGAGTACGCACCAGAGATGCTGCCAAAGGACAAGCCACGCTATTTGATGGGCGTCGGAAAACCTGATGATATTGTCGGGGCCGTTGCGCGTGGCATTGATATGATGGATTGCGTTCTACCGTCGCGTTCTGGTCGCACAGGCCAAGCTTGGACGCGCCGTGGTCAGGTAAATATCAAGAACGCACGTCACTCAGATGATCCACGTCCATTAGATGAAGCATGCACATGCCCTGCGTGCTCGAATTATTCGCGCGCCTATCTCAATCACGTTTTCCGTTCTCATGAGATGATTTCGGCGATGCTGATCACTTGGCATAACCTACATTACTATCAAGAGCTTATGCAGGGTATGCGCGATGCAATCGCAGCTGGGACGTTTGAAGCATTCCAGACTGAGTTTCATGCGATGCGCGCGATGGGTGATATCGCGCCTTTATAAGCGATCTTCATTACGCTTTAAGATTCATTGGCTAACTCAAGGTGTATGAGCCTTATTCAACTCACATGTAGCGCCTTGGTGCTCGTGCTTTGCGCGACATTTGTAGAAGCGCGCGATCCTGCACAATTCTTTTTCAAGTCATACAATACAAATCACTGAAACGCATTTGAACAATAAGTCGCTTGAAACTCACCTCATAGCGCCCCATGTATCTACCCTAAGAAGGAGACGACAAGCGTTGCCGCAAAGCGGGGCCAGATCGTCTTGCCCATAGTAAGGACAGAGCATGCAAGAGCCCCTTAATTCCTCCTATCCGGTGCTACCGCTGCGCGATATCGTGGTTTTCCCACATATGATCGTGCCGCTTTTCGTAGGCCGTGAAAAATCAGTGCGCGCCTTGGAAGAGGTGATGGCTGATGACAAACAAATTCTGTTGGCCGCGCAGCGCGATCCCTCCGAGGACGATCCGCAGGTTGACGGTATTTTCGATGCAGGTGTGATTGCCAACGTATTGCAATTGCTAAAACTTCCTGATGGCACGGTCAAAGTGCTTGTCGAAGGTCAATCGCGCGTCAGCGTTACGGAATACCTTGAGAACGACAGCTTTTTTGAAGCGCGCGCTGAGCATCTTGAAGAGATGCCGGGTGATGCTGCCACGATTGAAGCTTTGATCCGCACCGTCGGCCAAGAATTCGAGCGTTACGCGAAGGTCAAGAAAAACGTTCCAGAAGAGGCGCTCGCCTCTGTTTTGGAAACAGAAGATCCAGCAAAGCTTGCTGATTTGGTCTCTGGTCACCTTGGGATTGAGGTGCATCAAAAGCAGGAGTTGCTTGAGACCCTGTCAGTCAGTGAGCGTCTTGAGAAAGTGTACGGCTTGATGCAGGGCGAAATGAGCGTTCTTCAAGTTGAGAAGAAGATCAAAACACGCGTCAAAACGCAGATGGAGCGCACCCAGCGCGAGTACTATTTGAATGAGCAGATGAAAGCCATTCAGAAGGAACTCGGCGACGGCGAAGATGGCCAAAACGAAGTTGCTGAGCTAGAGGGCAGGGTACTTGCCACAAAACTCAGCAAGGAAGCCCGTGAAAAGGCCGACGCAGAGATCAAAAAGCTCAAGAATATGAGCCCGATGAGCGCTGAGGCGACAGTCGTGCGCAATTATCTTGATTGGATGCTCGCGATCCCATGGGGTACAAAGTCTCGCGCTAAGAAAAATCTTGTCGCCGCTCAGCAGGTGCTGGACGCAGATCACTACGGCCTTGAAAAGGTTAAAGAACGCATCGTCGAGTATCTTGCCGTTCAACAGCGAAGCAAAAAGCTGAAGGGCCCAATCATGTGCCTCGTCGGCCCTCCCGGTGTGGGTAAAACCTCCCTTGGTAAGTCTGTTGCGAAGGCGACAGGGCGTGAGTTCATTCGCATTTCGCTTGGTGGCGTGCGCGATGAGAGCGAAATTCGTGGCCACCGCCGGACCTACATCGGCTCGATGCCGGGTAAGATCATTCAAGCTTTGAAGAAGGCGAAAACAACCAACCCGCTGATCTTACTCGATGAAATCGATAAGATGGGTCAGGACTTCCGTGGGGATCCTGCGTCTGCGATGCTCGAAGTGCTCGATCCGGAGCAGAATGGCACGTTTGTGGATCACTATCTTGAAGTTGAGTACGATCTGTCCAACGTGATGTTTCTGACGACGTCGAACTCGTACAACATGCCGGGCCCATTGCTTGATCGCAT
>JAHEGL010000157.1 GCA_024645145.1 Planktotalea sp. | reverse complement strand
CATGAGCATAAAGAGGAAGAGCATGCTGGTCACGATGACCACGATCACGACCATGACCACGATCATAGCGCCGATATAGACGAAGAGCATGATCACAAAGACGACCATGCAGATGAAGCCGGTCACACGGAGTTCCACGCAGAGTATACGCTAACTTGCAATGCTCCAGATGCTTTAAACGAAATCACATTCGCTTACTTCGAAACCTTCACAAATGCGCAAGAAGTTGAAGTGCAACTCATTTCAAGCGCAGGTGCGCAAGCTTTCGAAGTCCCGCGCGCGTCGCCTGTTCTAAACTTGTCGCAATAGACTTAAATGACCGCCACGGTTCTTCAGCTGTCTGACATTTCCTATCGTTGGATGGGGAACACCGGGTTTTCCTTAGGCGTAACGGATCTTTCGGTCGCCAAAGGAGAATCCGTCTTGCTGCTCGGCGAAAGTGGTTCGGGAAAGTCGACACTTTTGTCTTTGATCTGTGGCACCATTCTACCCAGCGGGGGCACTGTGCACATTGCAGGGCAGGACATTACTACGCTCTCGGCTGGACGACGCGACAAATTCAGAGCCGAAAAAATTGGCGTAATCTTTCAACAGTTTAACCTGCTGCCGTTCGGCACTGTTTGCGATAATATTTTGCTACCTTTGCGCTTCGCCCCTGAGCGCCGCAAACGCGCACAAGATCCAATTGCGCAAGCCGCGCATCTTTGCACCGCACTTGGCTTACCGAAGGGTGTGCTCACCTCCAAAGCCACCGCGCTTAGCGTTGGCCAGCAGCAACGCGTCGCTGTGGCACGCGCATTGATTGGCCAGCCACCCATTATTATAGCCGATGAACCGACCTCTGCGCTGGATGCCAACAGTCAAGCCGCATTCCTTGATCTATTGTTTGCGCAGACCGCTGAAAATGACACAGCGCTCTTGATGGTGAGCCATGATCCACGTCTTGGGGAACGCTTTGATCGCGTTATCCAGATGGAAGATGTCGCTCAGATACAAAGGGGCACGACATGATTTTCCAGCTCGCGATCGCATCGCTTTTTGCAAGGGCGTTGACTGTCGGAATGACCATCCTCGCGATTGCCTTGTCTGTCGCGCTTTTCTTGGGTGTTGAGAAAGTCCGAACAGGCGCGAAAGCCAGTTTCGCTGACACCATTTCTGGCACTGATCTGATCGTCGGTGCGCGCTCTGGTTCGGTGCAATTGTTGCTTTATTCTGTATTCCGCATTGGCAATGCGACGAACAATGTAACTTGGCAAAGCTATCAAGATATCGCCGCAAGGCCTGAAGTTGACTGGATTGTTCCCATCTCGCTTGGGGACAGCCATCGTCAGTTCAGGGTCATGGGCACGAGAAAAGCGTTTTTCGATCACTACAAATATCGCCAAGGCAGATCGCTTGAGGTCTCAGATGGCCTGATCATGGATGATCTCTTTGATACCGTAGTTGGCGCGAATGTTGCCGCGACTTTGAATTATAGCGTCGGTGATCCGATTGTCGTGGCACATGGGCTTGCTTCGTTTTCACAACACAAGGACCAACCGTTCCGCGTCTCTGGAATTTTAAAGAAAACCGGCACCCCTGTTGATCGTACTGTAATTGTTAGCATGGAAGCGGTTGAGGCGATCCATGTAGATTGGCAAGGCGGTGCACAGGTCCAAGGGCAAGCAACGCCAGTCGATGAAATCCGTCAGATGAACTTGCAACCCAGCGCGATTACAGCCGCACTCGTCGGTGTGAAAAGCCCTTTGCAAACGTTTAGATTGCAACGCGCAATCAATGAATATTCCCAAGAGCCATTGCTTGCAGTTCTACCTGGCGTCGCCTTGCAAGAGTTATGGGGCATTGTGGGGATCGCGGAAACTGCGCTGCTTGTAGTGTCTTTCATGGTCGTTGTGACGGCGCTGATTGGGATGATGGCGACGATCTTTTCCAGCCTCAATGAGCGGCGACGCGAAATGGCGATTTTTCGTGCAATGGGCGCGCGACCGATGACTATTCTGAGCATGCTTGTTCTAGAAGCGATGCTGATGGCAGCACTGGGTGCTTTGCTTGGAATGGCCCTCTTGTATGTGGGGCTAGTGATTGCTCAACCCATCTTGGACATTGCATTTGGGTTATGGCTACCGATTGATCCGCCGAACATGCGGGAAGTCTGGGTCGTCTTGGCTGTTATCGCTGCTGGCGCGATTGTGAGCATGGTGCCTGCACTTAGGGCTTACAGACTGTCAGTCGCAGATGGTATGATGGTGAAAACGTGACATATGACGCGAGGTGACGGCGATGATTTCCCGTAGATCAACTTTGATGCTTTTGTCAGGCTCTCTTGCTGCGCCGCAGGTGGCACTTGCAGCCACGCCACGCGAAATCACTTGGGATGATCTTATTCCCCCCGGTGTGCCCTACTCAGAGATCATCGGTCAGGGCGAGATCGATGAGATTAATGATACTTGGAACCCCATCTTTGACGAAAACGCGACCAAGTTGAACAGAGCACTCGATGGTGCGTTCATCAAAATGCCCGGGTTCATTATTCCGTTTGGTGTCGGTGCCAAAGGGGTTACTGAGTTCATGCTTGTCCCCTACACAGGTGCGTGCATTCATACGCCGCCACCGCCTGCCAATCAGCTTGTGATGGTTGCTACAAAGACGCCGTGGCCCAGTGATGATCTTTGGGATCCTGTTTGGGTGATCGGCCAGATGAGAACCCAGCTGCAATCGACTGACCTTGGTCAAACCGGCTATGCGATCACGGCCGAAAAAATGGAAATCTATGAATGGTAAGCCTTTTGCTTCAGCGTCGGGCTGTCCTTACCGGACTAGCAGCGTCTGCATTTGTGCCAAATATTGCGCGCGCTGAAGAATTTATCGATCTTGAGTGGAGCGATCTGCTTCCAGAGAATGAAACGGTAATTCCACAAGCGTTTCGCGGGTTGATTGATCACGACCAAGCGCCTGTCAGCAATCAACAACCTGCCTCAAGTGGTGTACGCACGGAATGGAATGGCCAGATCGTGCGCTTGCCCGGCTTTGTTGTTCCGATTGATCAGCGCGGCACAGGTGTTACGGCATTTATACTTGTTCCTTTCGCAGGGGCCTGCGTTCACGTCCCACCGCCACCCGCAAACCAGCTGGTTTTTGTCACGACTGAAACGCCATATGACAGCAAAGGCCTGTTTGAACCTGTCAATGTGGTTGGCATGTTCGGTGTTTCGTCTTTGCGCACCCATCTTGCCGAGATCGGCTATGCTCTTTCCGCTGACAAGATCGAGCCGTTCCGACTTTAATCCCGTCTTGACTGGTCTAAAAAACATCCCCCATCACAACAGTTGATCGCGAAAGACCTTGCGCATTCAACGCATTACCTCGTTAATGTGGCTAGTCTTTCTGGGAGGATAAGCACCATGGGTCTCATCGATGTCAAAAGCTATGCAGCGGGCAAATGGATCAGCCCAGATCATGCTGCGCGCACCATCGAGAATGCCGTAACAGGCGATGTTATGGGCCGTGCAGGCAACGGTGCCCTTGATGTACAAGCAATGCTGGATCACGCGCGCACACATGGTGGACCTGCCCTGCGCAAGATGACATTTCATGACCGTGCGCGACTTATAAAAGCACTCGCCACGCATCTAAACGCGAACAAACAAGCGCTTTATGATCTCTCCTTTGCCACAGGCGGTACGCTCTCAGATCATCAGATAGACATCGATGGCGGTATCGGGACAATGTTTGTTTTTGCGTCCAAAGGGCGCCGCGAGATGCCAGACTCAAACATCTATCTTGATGGCGAGGTTGAGCAACTTTCCAAAAACGGCACGTTCCTAGGCCAACACATTGCGACGTCTTTGCAAGGGGTCGCAGTTCACATAAACGCATTCAATTTCCCCGTTTGGGGCATGTTGGAAAAGCTTGCACCGACCTTGCTTGCAGGGGTTCCCGCCATTGTGAAACCTGCGACAGTAACGTGTTACGTCACTGAGCTTGCTTTGCGCATTATATTGGACAGCGGATTGCTGCCCGAGGGCGCGCTACAGCTAGTGTCTGGCGGCCTGGGTGACATGTTAGATCACTTGGATTGCCAAGACGTCGTCAGTTTTACGGGATCCGCTGACACCGCTTTCAAACTTCGCTCTGCTCCGCACATCCTGAGAAACTCGATCCGTTTCGTGGCAGAACAAGACAGCTTAAACGCATCCATTCTTGGGCCAGATGCGGTGGCGGGTACGCCAGAATTCGATCTTTTCGTGAAAGAAGTTCACCTTGAAATGACCGCAAAAGCTGGGCAGAAATGTACCGCGGTGCGCCGCATTTTTGCGCCCGAGGCGCAGGTCAACGCGGTTATTGAAGCACTTAGCGCGCGTCTTTCCAAGACGGTCATTGGCGATCCACAAGCGCAAGATACGCGCATGGGTTCGCTTGTCTCTAACGCTCAAAAGCGTGATGTTTTGGAAAAAGCAGGGATCATTGGCGCGGAGGCAGAACGCGTATACGGCGACCCTGATAACTTTGCGATTAACAATGCAGATTCAAATAAGGGCGCGTTCCTGCCACCCATGCTCTTTCATTGCGCGTCCCCTGACACGGCAGAGCGCATCCACGACACAGAAGCCTTTGGACCTGTGTCCACAATCATGGGCTACAGCGACATGGAACATGCCCTCAAATTGGTTAATCGCGGCCAAGGGTCGCTTGTGGCGTCGGTCATCACTCATGATCCGAACGTCGCACGAGAGGCTGTTCTGGGGGCGGCGGCATTCCACGGGCGGCTTTACTTCAACGACCGTGACAGCATGAAAGAATCCACAGGCCATGGTTCTCCTTTGCCACATTTGGTGCACGGCGGACCAGGGCGCGCAGGAGGAGGCGAAGAAATGGGGGGAGTGCGCGGTGTAATGCACTACATGCAACGCACCGCGATCCAAGGCAGCCCAGAAATTCTATCGGCGATTGGCAGTAAATGGGTGCCCGGT
>JAHEGL010000089.1 GCA_024645145.1 Planktotalea sp. | reverse complement strand
ACGTGTTTGTGATGCCTGTGGGCTGCCCTGAAGCGCCTGAGCCACCAATTGCAGCTGTATCAATACCGCGCGCCAACATGCGCGCCATATCTGATCGCGTTAAGTTGTCGATGCTTGGATCGGACTGCACAAGGCTTTCCAGTGTGAATGAGGCAGTCGCAGACAGGCGCTTGGGTGACATACCAAAGGTGCCAATCGTTAGGCTGCTGTCAGACAAACGAGCCCAAGCATCCGTATTCATTTGACGTCTATTTCATGAAATTAACAATGAACGCCATTCGGTAAGAGCAGAAATTTCACATACAGGATAACTGCAAGTTGGATAATCTCAGGGCTGGTTTTGAAATAGCGAAAGGATAAAAGATTGGGCATCGCCCAGACGATAATTCCAGCATGACTTTGGGCATAGTCGTTTATTCTGACAGCACCTCCATGCGCGCATCTTCTTCTTTTTTTGGATCAAAGGATGATGACGTGGCATGACTATCGTTAAGGCAAAAGTTGGCAAAAGGCGCTTTGTTACGCACAAAAACCTCACGCGATACATCGTACCAAAAGCTTGGCGGATCAAACGCACCGCCGGCAACGCCGACCTTACCCGGAAATAACTCTAAGCGCCAAAACACTGTTGTGCCGCACCTGACGCAAAATTCAGTCGTGAAATCGCGCCCAGATTCCGTTTGAAATGTATAAGTTTTCGTTTGCCCCTGTCGAAGGGTAACAGCCGCTTGATCAAAATAAACCGAAACACCGAACGCCGAACCCGTACGCAATTGGCAATACCGGCAATGACATAACGCCGTTTTTTCTGGGTCGCCCTGCGTTTCGAAACGAACGTCCCCACAAAGACACCCACCCGCGTGTAAAACAGACATTTTCGTCCCTTTTCTTTTTTGCTGGAATTGATCAGCAATAAGCCCCAAAGTGATTGAAGTGTGGACAAGACAACGACGAAATGAAAGCTAAATCTGTCAAAACAATTGAAAGTTTGGGACGCGGCATCACGGTTTTGTTGTCGCTGCAAAAACATGGTCCATTAACACTGGCTCAACTTTACGAAATAACCCAGACCCCAAAAGCAAGTTTGTTGCGCATACTAAAAACTTTGGTGGCGCATGGCGTGGTCTGGCAACGTTTGGCGGATAATGCGTATATCGCGTCAGTTAAATTGCGCGATGACGTGTATGGCCCCCACCCCGAAGCGCGCTTGATCGAACTGGCCGCCCCGATCATGCGCAGCCTTAGCCAAGACGTAAAATGGCCATCTGTTTTGGCGCTACCGCGATTGACGCATATGGAGGTAATGGAAACAAACGCACTTCATTCCGAAATTGAGGACGTCCCGTTGGGCCCAATTGGATTTCAAATTAATATGCTTCGATCGGCATCGGGACGCGCCTATTTGGCATTTTGCGCACCAGACGTTCGCGAAGGCATTCTGGCGCGTCTGCGAACATCCCCGCGCCAAGGGGATCGTTTGGCTTTAAATCCGGAATATGTATCGAAATTCATACGCGATACCCACGAAAACGGATATGCGTTGCGCGATCCAGATTTTGGCGGTGATTATGATTTAATCCGCCAAAACATTGACGATAAACGAAATTCGATTGCGGTTCCGATACTGCACAATTCATTTGCGATTGCCGCGATCAATATCACATGGACGGTACGATCCATGGCGACCAATCATGCTGTTGAAAAATTTGAACCTGCGTTGCGCCGCGCCGCAGATCAAATTGCACGGGCATACCAAACGGATACGCCGTCATAATTTCACTGGGTGAAATTTATATTGAAATACAATTGTTGAAATGCCTTGGCGATTTTTAATCTGTTTTCAGAATTAAAAAGGGCAAAAACATGACGTCTTTAACCCGCGATGATATCAATTACATCTTAGAGTTGGTCCAAAAATCCGATTTCGATGAGCTAAAACTTGAAATGGGCGACCTTAAGCTTACGCTTTCGAAAACCGGTGGTACCGCGCCCGCTGCGACCCCGACGCCCGCCGCCAACCCGGCAATGCCGGCCGCCGCTGTGCCAACCACGCCAAAGGCACCCAACTCATCAAACGCGGGCACCGCAGTTCCTGCACCGTTACTTGGAACATTTTACCATGCGCCAAAACCGGGTGCTGATCCATTTGTAAATGTCGGTGATGTCATTACTGAAACCTCAATCATCGGGATCATCGAAGTGATGAAATTGATGAACCAAGTCCAATCAAGTGTCGCAGGCACAGTTGTCGAGATTACGGCCCCCAATGGCGAATTGGTCGAGCACGGTCAAACATTGATCCGCGTGCAACCCTAGAGGCCGCGCATGACACCGATCCGCAAAATCTTTATCGCCAATCGTGGTGAAATCGCGGTGCGCATTATCAAAACTGCGCGATTGATGCGCATTGAAACCGTAATCGGCGTCTCTGAGGCAGATCGTGACAGTTTGGGCGCGCGATTGGCGGACAAGGTTATCTGCCTTGGCCCTGCGCCGTCAGCGCAAAGTTATCTAAATGTTGACCTGATATTACACGCGGCACGTGCCACAGGTTGTGATGCAATCCATCCTGGATACGGGTTTTTGTCGGAAAACCGCACCCTCGCTCAAGGATGCCTAGACCATGACATGATCTTCATCGGTCCGACGCCTGATAACTTGGACGCGGTTGGTGATAAACTAACCGCACGTACACACGCGATCGCGGCGCGGGTGCCTGTCGTACCTGGCGACACCATCGACACCGCCGAGGATGCACAGGCCATCGCCGATCGTATTGGTTTCCCCCTGTTGATCAAGGCTGTCGCCGGCGGCGGTGGCAAAGGTATGCGGCGGGTTGATCACCCGCATGAATTAACCCAAAGCATCACACTTGCCATGGCCGAGGCGACCGCCTCCTTTGGTGACGGGCGCGTTTATGTCGAACGGCTTGTCGAACAAGGCCGTCACATCGAGGTGCAAATTATTTCGGATGGCGACACTATTTTGCATGCGCACGAACGTGAATGTTCACTGCAACGCCGATACCAAAAGGTCGTCGAAGAAGCACCTGCGCCGAACCTTGACCCACTCTTGCGCGATCAAATACACGCGGCGGCGTTACAATTTGCGCGGCATATTGGGTACGTTTCGCTGGGCACCGTTGAATTTTTGGTTGATGTCAAACGCGGTGAATTTTACTTTCTGGAAATGAATGCGCGTGTTCAGGTCGAACACCCCGTAACCGAGGAAATCACCGGCCTGGATTTGATCCAACTTCAAATCGACATTGCCCAAGGCATCAATCTGCGCCAGTCACAATCTGACATCGCCGTCACTGGACACGCCATCGAATGCCGCATCAATGCTGAAGACAGCGAAAATAACTTCATGCCGTCACCGGGGCGCATTACGACCGCGTGGTTCCCGCCGATGGCAGGTTTGCGGATTGATACCCATGTGCAATCCAATTGCATGATTGTTCCCTATTATGACTCTATGATCGCCAAAATGATCGTTCACCGTCCTACTCGGGACGCCGCGATTACAACGCTCGCGCAGCAATTGGCGACGTGTCGTTTGGATGGCATCACGACCAACATCCCCCTTCACCAGCGCATCATGACATGGGACGCCTTTCAAGCGGCGCGCTTTGATACAAATTCCCTGCAACGCTTTCTTGATAGCGCGGAGACACGAACATGACACAGATCACCCTTATGGACACCACCCTGCGCGATGGAAACCAATCAAATTGGGGCGCGACCGGTTTAGACACGGGCATGATGTTGGAAATTGCACCCATCATGGACCGTATCGGTTTTGAAAGCATCGATTTTACCACATCGACCCATATGGCGGTCGCGGTACGTTTCAAAAAAGAAAACCCATGGGAACGCTTGCGTTTGTTTAAAGACTTGGCACCCAATACCCCGCTTAGCTTTTTAACGACGGGCATGCGGTTTATTTCGTGGGAAATTGCCTCTGAAGAAATGATGGAATTTGCTTTTCGGCTTTTGGTGAATAACGGGATAGAACGCTTTGCAGTGATGGATCCGATGAACAACGTGCCCGCAATGATACGCATGGCCGATGTCACGCGCCGCGCAGGTGGGTCACAGATTGTGGCGGCTTTAACCTTTACCCTATCGCCCATGCATAACGATGAACATTGGGCGACTGCGGCAAAAGCATTGTGTGCATCGGGAAAATTTGACAAACTCTATGTCAAAGATCCCGGCGGGTTGATTTCGGCAGAACGTGCCAAAACCCTGATGCCTGCTTTGACCCGTGTGATGAACGGGACACCCTTGGAATTTCATTCACACACCACGATCGGTCTGGCCGCGTTTTCATACCTTGAGGCGGCGGAACAGGGGGTTACCTGTTTGCACACATCCGCGTCTGCTGCGGCCAATGGCACGGGGCAACCCGCAATGTCGACAACGGTATCAAATCTGCGCGACATGGGACATGATGTTGATGTCGATGATGACGCAATGCGCATCATGGATAGTTACTTTGCAAACTTGGCAACCGCAGAGGGGTTGTCCCACCGTGGCCCAAGCGACTTTGATCGCACCTATTTCCGCCATCAAATTCCCGGGGGCGTCATGGGGACAATGATCCGACAGCTAAAAGAAACCGGACGCGAGGCGTTGTTGCCCGCTGTCTTGGACGAAGTGGTGCGGGTACGTACGGAATTTGGTTATCCGATAATGGTCACGCCCTTTAGCCAGCTGGTCGCCACACAAGCGTTGATGAACGTGACAGCGAAAGAACGTTATGAAACCGTTCCAGATGAAGTCACGCGCTATGTCCTTGGCCGGTTCGGCACGCCCGCCATGCCCATGGATGCACAGGTTGAGGATAAGATCAAATCATCCCCGCGCGCCAAAGAATTGGCCGCCGAAAGCAAAATGGCGTCATTAGCTGAACTTCGTGCAAAAATTGGTCGCGTATATAGCGACGAAGAATTCCTTTTGCGCGCGGTCATGCCCGCCGATCAGGTTGACGCCATGGTCGCCGCCGGTCCAGCACGTCGTGTGTATAATCCAAAATCAAAACCGGTTTTGGATTTGGTCCGTGATTTAACCGCGACATCAAAGCACAAACATATCAAAATTGAAAAAGGCGATTTTAAATTGGAATTGAACGGGAAATGACCATGACAGAGCCACGCGTTAAAGCCGCCGTTTTCGATATTGATGGTACGCTTGCGCTTATGAACAAAGAAGCGGGCACATTTACCGCCCTACCCGGCGCTATTGATTTGATTGCCCAATGCGAACGTGCGGGTATTTCGGTGGTTGCCTATACAAATGGTACATTCTTTCCACCCGCACATTATCACCCGTTGTTGGCGGATGCGGGCATTCATATCAAGGATGGCCAAATTCTAACTCCAGCGGCGGTTGCGGCCCAAGCTTTGGCACTCAAAGGATATCGCAAAATCATGGTTATGGGGGGCGATGGCACCCGCGTTCCCGTTGCCGATTCAGGCATCGAAATCGTTGATCCCACGGCAGACGCACCAAGCGTTGATGCAGTGCTTTTGGGATACACCCGCGATTTTGGTGCCACTGAGCTAGAAGCGGTGGTTCAGGCCGTTTGGGACGGCGCACACCCTTATGCGGGATCGGTCGCGCCCTATTTCGCATCCTCGAAAGGTCGCATGTTGGGAATTTCCGGCGCGATTGCGGCTGCTTTGGAAAATGCAACCGACACCAAGGTCACCGTGTTTGGTAAACCCGCAGTTGCAGGATTGGATGTTGTGACGACGTTAACAGGCGCACAGGCACAAGAAATGGTCGTCATCGGAGACGATCCAAAGTTGGAAATTCGGATGGGTCGGAAGGCCGGTTGTACCTGTATCGGCGTTACCACAGGCATTGCGAATAGCGACACATTCCACAGCTTTCCCGAAAATGAACGCGCGCATTTGGTCGTTGAAAACCTAACTGATCTTATCACCCACCCAATATTTGCAGGAACATAAAATGACCCCGCTTTGGCAAGCCACAAAAGAGCGAAAAGAAAATAGCCACATCTTTGATTTTATGCGTTGGCTGTCGGCACGCGGACAATCCTTTTCTGGCTATTCCGATTTGCATCACTGGTCGATAACCGACACCCGCGGGTTTTGGCATGCGGTTTGGGACTATTTTGATATTCAATTCGACGGAACGATCGATCAGATTCAAACAGAGACCCCAATGCCCGACACCCGTTGGTTCACGGGCACATCGGTGAATTATGCAGAACATGTTTTGCGCAATGAAACGAATGGCGATCCAAACCGATCGATGATTGAGGAATGTTCCGAATTGCGCGATCTGCGCAGCCTGAGCTGGTCCGAGATAGCGGGCAAAGTACGGCGTTTGGCAACAACATTGCGCGGATTAGGTGTGCAGCCTGGCGATCGTGTCGTCGCCTATATGCCAAATATTGCTGAAACGGTTATCGCAATGCTTGCCAGCACAGCGATTGGGGCGGTGTGGTCCTCTGCTGCGCCTGAATTTGGGTCGAAAACAGTGACTGACCGGTTTTCACAGATCGAACCAAAAATTGTTTTTGCGACAAACGGTTATCGCTTTGGCGGCAATGATTTTGACCGGATTGATGATTTGGAAACCATATTGGACGCACTTCCAACCGCGACGCATTTGATCATGTTGGATTATCATCCGGCAGCGCGAAAAATACCGCGGTTTACAGGTGAAACCCTGACGTGGAACTATATGTTATCTGGTCCCGAAATTGATCGTCATAATTTTAAATTCGAACGTGTCCCATCCGACCATCCATTGTGGGTTTTGTTTTCATCGGGAACAACTGGCCTGCCCAAAGCAATCGTCCATGGGCATCACGGGATCATTTTAGAACACTATAAATCAGCGGCGTTTCATTTCGAAATTCCAAAAGACGGCGCGTTATTTTTCTATTCCACGACCGGTTGGATGGTGTGGAACACTTTGATGTGGGGACCGATGATGAACGGGCGTGCGGTTTTGTACGATGGGCACCCTGCCCACCCTGATGCGCATCTGATTTGGAAAATTGCAAATGATACCCGCGCGACAACACTTGGTATTAGCCCTACCTATTTGCAAATGGTGCGTAATCAAGGGATCATACCAAAGGATGAATTCCAATTAACAGCATTGCAATCTGTTTTGTTGGTTGGATCACCTGCTACGCCAGAAGTTTTTGAATGGGTCAAAACGTCGGTGAAATCCGATGTCTGGGCATCTTCACAATCGGGCGGCACCGAATTTTGTTCGGGAATTTTGGCGGGCTCAATTGATTTGCCAACCTATGCAGGCGAAATACAGGCCCCCGGATTAGGCACCGATGCGGTCGCATTCGATGACGATGGACAAGTCATCATTGACGCGGCGGGCGAGTTGGTGGTGCGCCAACCCATGCCCTCAATGCCATTGTTTTTTTGGAACGACGCGGAAAAATCACGGTATCACGAAAGCTATTTCGAAACCTATCCGCATGTTTGGCATCACGGGGATCGCGCGATGTTTAACGCTCGCGGCGGGAGCTTTGTTCTGGGGCGTTCTGACGCGACCTTGAACCGTTTTGGCGTGCGCATTGGGTCGGCCGAAATTTACCGAACGCTAGAAGGTTTTTACGAAATTGCCGACAGTTTGATCGTCTGCGTCGAACAAACGGATGGCGGATATTACATGCCGCTCTTTGTGGAAATGACGAAGGATGTTGATTTAACGCCCCCCCTAAAAACCGAGATTATAAAACGGTTGCGCAGCGAACGCAGTCCGCGCCATGTGCCAGATGAAATCATCGCCACCCCATCAATACCCATGACGTTGACAGGCAAGAAAATGGAAATCCCCGTCCGCAAATTGATCATGGGCCAAGACGCATCACAAGTTGCCAGCAAAGACGCCATGCGAAATCCCGCTGCTTTGGATTGGTTTGCAACCTTTGCCAAAGAACACAGAGGTCGTGGATGACACCAAACGATATCTTTTCGGTGGCGGACAAAACGGCTCTTGTGACGGGCGCGGCCAATGGCTTGGGCGCCGAAATCTGCACCGTATTGGCCCAAAATGGGGCGCATGTCTTTGCACTCGATTTAGATCATGTAGGGCTGACCCGGCTGGCCAACGATTATGATGAAGTTACGCCAATCATTTGTGACACCTGCGATTCAAAAGGCGTCAACGACGCCGTCGCATTAATTTTGGCACGTCACCCAAGTTTGGACATTGTTATCGCAAATGCAGGGATTTCCGACCCGAAGGGCGACCAAATACACGCGCTTAACCGCGCCGATATCGACCGCGTGATCGATGTTAATTTAGGTGGTACAATCACAGTGGCACAGGCATCTTTGGGCCAAATGGCGACCCAAAAATCGGGAAAATTTATCGCGGTCGCGTCAATGTGGGGGCTCTCTGCGCCGGCGGGGTTATTCGCTCGCCCTGCATATGCTGCATCAAAGGGCGCAATCGTCAATTTGGTGCGCGAACTGGCGTTAGAATATGCAAAAGACAACGTTCAAATTAACGCGCTCTGCCCTGGTTTTTTCCGAACACCAACGCGGCCGCGCGATGAACAACACGCCGCGGTTATGAAAGATTATACGCCCATGGGTCGTATTGCTGAAACATCAGAAATCGCAGGAAGCTTGCTATATCTTGCGTCCGCTGCATCCGATTTTGCCACAGGCAGCACCTTGGTCATTGACGGTGGGGTATCGGCGCGCTAGCGCCCTGTTGCCACGCGAAACACCGCCCCGGCCATTTCTTCGGTTGCGATGATTTGGTATAATAATCGGCTGGCGTTTGTGGGTTCATTCGCCATAAATTCGATTGTGTCCGCCTCAGCGTCGCTGGGATCTGGCAAGGCCCCATCTGGCGCGGTAACCACATAACAGTGGCACGTTGCGCACATTGCCGATCCGCCGCATTCGGCGACGATACCATCCACACCTGCGTCGCGCGCCTCATACATCAATGGTTCCCCAAGGTCGGCGTTCACCTGTATTTCACGATTATCTTCTTGAATAAATGTGATGTTAACCATGCCAGTTCCCGTTCAAATAAATTGCTTGCCACCGTCGACAACCAAAGTCTGACCGGTGGTAAATTTCGACAAATCAGACGCCAGATAAATCGCGGCGCCCGTTATATCGTCCACATCAGCATTGCGTTTCAATGCGGCCCGATCAACGCCGTAACCACGTGCATCCTCGATATGACCGAAACTGGCATCTGTCAGGGTAAAGCCGGGTGCAAGCGCGTTCACCCGCACATTGTCGCCACCCATTTCTTTGGCCATTACACGGGTCATCGCAATCACCGCCCCCTTAGACGCAACATAATGCATCCATTGAGGTGATCCAGAAAAAACAGTTGCCGACGCGACGTTTATGATCGACCCTGCGCCGCTTGCGCGCAGCTGTGTCGAAAATGCACGGCACATTTGCCAAACACCTTTGACATTAACCGCCATGACTTTGTCCCAGACATCTTCGTCGAATTCTTCAAAGGCACGTCGATCTAGCCCGGCGTAAAGCGCGGCGTTGTTAACCAAAACGTCGATCCCGCCAAACCGATCCTGGACAGATTGTGCCAAGGCACGACAGCTTTTCGCATCTGTCACATCGACATTTTGGGCAAAATTCGTCACCCCAATGTCCTCCAAGAGGGATTTTGTTTCAGCCAGCCCCCCTTCGTTAATGTCAGCAATGATCACAGTCGCACCGACGCGCGCAAAATGGTGCGCAAATGCGCGCCCCAATCCCGCAGCGGCCCCTGTAATCAAAACGGTTTTACCTTTTAAATTAAGGGGGTCTACCATTCTGTATCCTCTTGGGCTGTCACGGTGTCAAACTCGGGACCATGTCCCAGATAGTCTTTGATTTTAAATTCGGCGCTAACGGCGGCTGTGTTTGCTTCGGCAAGCGTGCGACCAGCGGGCGTCAACATATGCGGGTTTGACCGTTCTTGCAGCATCAAAACCACTTGGGACAAAGGTACATTATACCATCCCGCAATGGTGCGCATGCCATGGGGTGTCGTGCGCCACCCTTTGTCGGCGTCCTTAACGATCGCATCATTGATGGACCGCGCAGTATTGTCCGTATCGTGGCCATCGATGATATCCAAGATTGGCTGGGGCTTGATCCCATCAATAGCCAATTCTGTCAAAATTTCCCGCGCGATTTCAACACCATATAGCTCATGATCCCGCACTAAATCGGGGCGTGTCGGCTTACGCCCCACCGCAAGCAACAATAAATCCTGTGGGACTTTTTTCCACCCGACGTCGTGTAAAAGTATGGTGGGCAAAACGACATCTGGATCAGCATCTGGCGTAACCTTTAAAAATTGGACAGCCAAGGCATAGGCCACCAATGTATGTTCATCATTATTTCGCACGTTCAAAAAGGGACGCGCAGCATTCCAGATCGGCATATACCGTTCGGCGATCAAATTGGGCTGCATCATAAGGGCGCCTCATAGCTTAAGTACATCGTTTTATATTCCAGATAGGCCTCAACGCCATATCGACCTTTTTCACGCCCCATCCCGCTTTCTTTCATGCCACCAAACGGCACATAATGCGATGATCGTTGAATGTCATTTAACCATACGGACCCAGCTTCGAACCCTTCACAAAGGGACAGGCCAAGTGCAAGATTTTGTGTAAAGACAAATCCTGCCAAACCATATCGGCTGTCATTCGCAAGGAACAGCGCCTCTTGCGCGGTTTCAACAGGCGTGATGCCAATCACTGGGCCAAATGTTTCATCTTGCATGATCAACATCTCAGGCGTGGCATCTGCGATTAAGGTCGGTTGGAAATAAAATCCATTTTCAAATCCATCACCTGTTTGACGCGCCCCCCCTATTAGAATCCGTGCACCTTTTTCGCGTGCATCACTTACCTGGGTCGCAGAGTTTTGATAAATCTTTTCGTTCACCAACGGACCCAGATCACCCTTTCCCCCCGCGGGTGCCAACGTATATTTCCCAACTTTTTCTAATAGCTGCGTCAGAAATTCATCGTAAACCGACCGCATCACATAGACACGATTAACCCGATAACAAAATTGCCCAGTATTGGCAAAGCCGTGTCGGGCAATTGCTGATGTGGCACGATCTAGGTCAGCATCATCACAAACAATCGCCGCGCTATGGCCGCCCAATTCAAGCGTGATACGTTTCAACGTTCCTGCGGCGGCCGCCGCAATCGATTTACCGGCTGCGGTTCCCCCAGTAAATGCGATTTTGCGCGGGATTGGATGATTGATCAACGCCGCCCCGATCCCGATGCCCGTTCCCGTTAAAACGTTGAAACAGCCCTTCGGCAGTCCCGCTTTAAAAAACACCTCGGCCAATTTTAGCGTGGACAATGGCGTGTCTTCTGAAGGTTTGGCGACAACGGTGCACCCCGCAATCAAAGCTGCGCCCAATTTGAAAAGAAGCAAAGTAACCGGGTAATTGAACGGTGTAATCGCAATGACAACCCCAACTGGATCGCGCGTGACAACCGTTTTTTCACCACGCGCCGCACCAAGCGAAAAGCTGGCCTCTAGGCGAAGCCCTTCTTCCGCATAGATGTCCAACAAATCGGCAGAGCGCGTAATTTCACCCAAACATGCATCCAACGGACGCCCCAATTCAGTATGCAGCACCGCGCCAATTTCGGGGGCTGCGTCCCGCATTGCCTGTGCACATTTTTTTTGAATGGCAACCCGTTCGACCATTGAACGTAAACGCCACGTATCAAATGCCGCTTTTGCCGATCGAATAGCATCATCCGCGTCCATTTCGATCGCCTGTGGCACTTGGTCGACAATTGATCCGTCTGTGGGATTGCGAACATCAAATCGTGCTTCACCCCGTCCTTTGGTAAACTGTCCATCAATAAACATGTCCATGTAAAAACCCTATAAAACGTGTAAAAACAATGATTTGATTGACTTTTCCAACGCATCACGCGCCCAAGCGCGACCGTAATCCGTTTCCAGCTTATCAAATTCACCAGCCAATTTATCGGCATAGGCATGCGGTGTCATTCCGAACCAATCGCTGGCCACAGTGATGCCTGTTACGTCAAAACGCCAAAGTTTATCTGCATCGCGCACGATCCGATCATTTAACGATTTTGGATGTGGGCGCGTGTCGTGGCCATCAATAATTTCGCACACAGACGAAATAACGTCATCAGACCATCCCGTATCGCACAAAACATCTGTTCCCAAACGGACCCCCTCTAGCTCGTGCAAAAAACGAACGTCAGATTGAAGAGGATTGTCAGACCGAAACCCTTCGTTGACGATCCGCTCAAGGTCGATGGAATACCATCCGATGTCATGTAAGAGGATCGCTAATAAGCAAATATCACGATCGGCATCAGGATAAACATCAAGCAAGCGTGCAGCCCAGCCAAAAGATAGCGGAATGTGGATGTCATTCTTGCGTGCCCGCATAAAAGGCTCGGCGCGGCGCCAAACAGAGTCATAGCGCGTAAATTCGGCGGGATCAGGTATCATTCGTCAATCCAAAATGTGACAGGGCGCATATTCACGCGCCCTGAGCCTTTAAGCTTAGTCCAAGACTGTGACGGTGCCGTTGTTTCCATCAACCCGCAGGCGCATGCCTGTCGTGATCTTGGAACTGGCGTTGCCTGTCCCTGTAACCGCAGGCAGACCATATTCGCGGCAAACGATCGCCGCGTGGCTCATCATACCGCCAATATCGGTGACCGCTGCACCAATTTTGCCAAAGACGGGCGCCCAAGATGGCGCTGTGACAGGCGTCACAAGGATTTCACCTTTTTGCAATTCACGCAGCTGATCAGGGCTGGACAACACACGTGCCACCCCTTCAACGATGCCCGGTGCCGCGGCCATTCCGCGTAAGGACCCATCATCGCTATCGGAGGATACCCAACGTTCGATTGCCTCGGACGTAATCCCCCACAACATAATTGTGAATGGTTCGGTGATCACCTCTGGTGGATTGTTCAACGCAGGCAACGGACGCACCTTGGAAAGCGCCAAATGAATTGCACGGCGGCGTTCGATTTCGGCAGGCCAAACATCTGTGCCACGTTTTGCGACACCAATCGCCCAACTTGACGAATAATCCCACAAAACATCACGTACTTCGTTGCGATTCAAGAAGAACATGTCATCCGCATTGTTCCAGAACCCTTCATCACACAACAGTTGGGACAATTCGCGCATTTTGCGCCAGAACGTGCCCAAAGCCCAATGTTCGATATAGAAATTGTGGTCTTCGACATATGGGAAAACAACGCGGGCCAGCCCCAATTTGCCATCAAAGACGGCCTGTGCTTCGTCATCCATCATTTCACGATATTCGGAGGTAATGCGATCGCGTTCGGCCAACAACTTTGCGGTCGGACGCATAATTTCTTCGCCCGCCTCAACACGTTCGATGTAATCGCGCAGATACCCAAATGGAATGTCCAAATGGTCAATCCAATATTTATCTGTTGAATAGAACCCGTTGCCAGAGGTGAAGTTAAACCACGGATCTTTCGCTGCATTCCATTGCGCGATCCACTTATCGCCGTTCGGCGCCGCCGCAATCGCCGCAAGCGCATCATCAACAGACCCGGTATGCACCGCTTGGACAAGGCCCAATTCGACCGCCAATTTGGCAAGCTTTTTGATTTCGTCATCAGGACGGAACAATTCACTGTCCACACCTTGAACCATTTTTGCGATTGCTTGATCAGGGATAGATGGGAATTGTTCTTTGACAAAACCAAAGAAATCTAAATAGGCAGCATAACCCAGATTTAGGAATTCAAAGTGGTATTGCCAGATTTTGTAACACATTTCGATCGCTTTGTCGTATTGATCAAATAACTGGTTCGTGCTGTCCAAACCAACGCCACCTGTAACAACGTCTAATGCTTCGACATCTGGCAGGGTTGTGAAATTTATCGCGTCCAATTCCTTGATCTTGGCTAGAACTTTTTCTTTCCAATTTGCGTAAAGATCGCCCCAATTCATGAAATAGTGGCCGGCGCGTTCCATAAACTGTGGCACGCGGCCTTCGATTTGTTCGGGCGCAACTGCCACGGGCGAGAAATACACATACCCGTTCAAGATACGATAATCGACACCATTTGCGGGCGGCACCAACAAATGGCGCGTATTGTATTGGCCCAGGCCTTTAATCGCAAAATCAAGCATGATCGTATCAAACGGACGAAACGGCGTCGGCCAATGTTGCGAATTACAAAACCAAAACGTGTTATCATCTTGTTCACGGCGATTTGGGTTAAAGTGTGTGTAGTATGGATAAAGATCTTTCCACCCGTCGGCCCCCTTTGGTGTTTCCACCTCAAAAGCACTTGGGAAAAGTGATTTTTGTGCGTCCATTCTATTTCCTCCCTGTGAATGGATTATGTTTTTGAACCGAAGGGATTGTTCAGCGTGTTTACAATGCCCATCATGCCCGTCATGTAGCTGGTCTTTGGTTTGTCTTTTTCCTTTTGCGACCAAATCGTTTCAGGGCGGCTTTGTAATGCCAAAAGGTTTTCACCTTCCGGCAAATCGGTATCAATGGCCCATTCGACATCTTGTGGGCATTTGTTTTGTTTCTCTAGCCTTTTTGCCAAACGGGCGACCGCCAAAATTTCGGCATCAGACAAACAACACTGGGTTCTGCGTTCGTCAGTGATTTCACGTTCGACAGCTTGGCCAGCGGCTTCGTCGCCGACCAATTCGACATGTTTGTCGGAAATAGTACGGTCTAGAATTTCCTCTAATACTTTCTCGACCACAAAATTATCAGGCGTCACAACACCTGACACCACCATTTCCCCCAAACCCCAAGATGCGTCAATCACTATACGGGTTCTATCCCCTGTGACAGGGTCCAACGTCATCGCAACGCCCGCGGTTTTTGCCTTTACCATCTTTTGCACGCCGACCGACATCAGAACATCAATGTGCGGAATTTTGTTTTTTTCGCGATAAGAAACCGCACGCGTGGTGTACAAAGACGCCCAGCAATCGCGCACGTGATTTACAACCGCATCCGCACCACGCACCCAAAGGTATGTATCTTGCTGACCGGCAAAGCTTGCGTCAGGCAAATCCTCTGCGGTGGCGGATGACCGAACAGCGACGGGCATATTGTCGCCCATTGCGGCATACGCGGTTCGAATGTCATACTCGACATCCTTGGGCATGGCGTGTGACCTGATGCGTTGTCGAATGGATTGCGCCGCTTTATCGACGCTGGCCAAATCATCGGGATCGACACCCTGCAAATGGCGTTCAATCTCGGCACCCAAATCATGGCACTCTAACATCGCGGCATAGGCATCGGTGGTTACGGCAAATCCCGGAGGCACCGCAACACCCGCTTGTGTCATTTCCCCAAGCGACGCACATTTACCACCAACACGACCATGATCAGACGAAGATATTTCGTTAAAGTTCAGTATGTTTTTCGTCATTCTTAATTCCATTCAACCATGACCGAGGTGGGCACGCGGAACGAAATGTTCCGCAGGTATTGCGCTTCGAACCCACCTGACAAACGCAGATTTGGGAACCGCTCGGCCAATTGGCGCAACAAAACCTGTGCTTCCATTTTCGCCAATTGGAACCCTAAACAGTAATGAATTCCATAGCCGAAAGACATGTGCGTCCGCGCATTTTTGCGGGTAATGTCCAAAGCTTCGCCATTTTTATATTGCGCTTCATCGCGGTTGGCCGACCCTGTGATCATCAAAACCTCGGCACCTGCCGGCAAATCAACACCGCCAACTGTGATCGCATTGCGCGCTTTTCTGCGCCAGCCCACGACCGAAGGCATGTATCGCAACATTTCCTCGACCGCCCCCGGGATCAAACTATGATCGGCTTTGATTGCATCCCACGCATCGCGATTGTGCATCATTGCCATTACGTAATTGCCCATAAAGGTCGAGGTGGTTTCATGACCCGCAAACAGTGTGGAATATAATACACCTGCAATTTCTTCGATTGAAATATCCGCGCCTTCGGACTGCAAACGCAACAAATCTGACGGAAAATCATCGCCCGGATTATCGCGTCGCATGTCCAAAAGGTTATAGATATATTTCCAATATGCCACCATGTCATGCGCCACGGGAATTTGTTCTTCATCACTAAGGTCCGACCACGTCATTTTTCCGCGGCTGCCCCCATATTGTTTGATTTTTGGCACGTCTTCATCCGGAATGCCCATCAAGGTAAACAAAACATAAGCCGGCACAGGATAGGCAACAATTTCCCAAAAATTCACTGGTCCGCCTGTTTTTCCGGCGTCTTCTAATTGATCCAGATGACGGGCAACAATGTCTTCGATTTGGGGTTCGATGGATTTGAAACGACGTGGTCCAAAACAGCCTTGGGCAATTTTACGAATGCGCGTGTGCTCCGGCGGGACCCGCGCGGTCAAACCAGAATAGGCGGTAAATCCGCCGTCATGCAAAATCTTACGGCCCGCGTCACACATTGGGCGCATTGGCTTTTGCGCATTTTCAGAACTGAACGTTTTCCAATCGTCAAATATCGCTTTGCAATCATCATAGCGCGTAACGACCCAGTATCCCGAGGCCTCATGATAAAAAATCGGTGCTTCTTTGCGGAACTGTTCCCACAAAGCATGCGGTTTGTTTAAATCAAATGGATCAAACGCGCCAACATCTAAGGCACTGCTTTGAATATTCATACTGTCCTCCCATGGTCAAATTTTGACCGTTAGAATCACAGTAAATATCATTCTTTGGTTTTTCTTTGGCAAAACGAGAGTGTGCCTAAACGCGCGTTAAAGCGAGATAAAGAGCATACACCTCTGACCCCTCAACCGTGGCGTCGATTCGCTCCATTGCTTTTCGGTACTGCCGGAAATGACGCGCCACCGCGTCAACACGCCCTTGGGCATGGAACACGCGCATCGTTTCGATATTTGCATCATCGTTCAAGCTATCGATTGCTAATGCTTTTTGACAATGCTCTAATGCTTGCCTGAGCTGCCCCTTGCTCCGTAGCAAGGCCGACATGTCACGTTGTAATTTCAACGCCATTTCCCGCATCCATGTGCGGCGTGGCAGGCACCAATCTTCTTCGTCATGGGCGATGTATTCATCGGGAATGTCTTGAAACAGATCCCCGGCGTATAAACGCTCTGCGCTCCGATAAACTTGCAAGGCTTCGTTCAATTGGCCGCGTTTAAACAATGAAATTCCGCGACGGCACAGTTGTTCGAAACTGGTCAAATCAATCCAGCTGCCTTCTGGGACGTTCAACCGATAAAAGTCACCAGAACGTAAAACCGTTTCCTTGGACCCCAGTGTTTTGCGCAGCATCGCAATTGTGTGGTGCAAGCGTGCGCGTTTGTCATGATCAATTTCACCATCGGACCACAACAATTCGGCCAATCTATCGGCGTGAACGCCTTTTTCACCTTTCGTGAGCAAGTAAGCAAATAGGGTACGCGTCTTTTTGGGCGCGCCCCCCTTAAGTTTCCAATTTATGCGTTCGCCATCATGACGATAGACGCGCAATTGACCCAGACAACAAATTTGCCAGCTCTCGGCCAAATTCAACCGCGCACCGATAGGACCCGATGATCCCAACCAGTCAGGTTCCACTCCACGCGCGGCAAAGCGTTCGTTACGTTCAAAAAATTTAATCTCTGCGTATTCTGGCACCAAACGCGACAGTGTAAAAATCAACTGTTCGTCCAAGGTTGACCTGCGCACCAGCTCTGGCATCCAATACACATTTCGATACAGGCCCGATGTTGACAAGAATTGACGATGCGCCGCCATTGCCGCGATGACCTGTTCTTCAATCAGGACCGTCGTATCGTAACAGCTTAAAACAATGACCCCATTGGCGATATAGTCTTCTATCGCCCGTCCCCACGCAGAAATCATCTGCGCAGCGCGGGCTTGTGAAAAAATCCACGCCATATCCACCAATAAGCAAATGCGTTCCGACGTTGTTTCAAACCGCGATGCAACGCCCTGCGGTAATGTTGCCAAATTAAGCTGACCGTCGCCAAGGCCAAATTCGCGGCTCGTCAACCGCAAACGTACAGAAATGCCATGTCCAAAGTTTGGATCATCTGAAACAATTACAATATCGCCCACGTCATCCAACATTGAAAGATGCTGCGCCAGATATGCGCCATTGCTTTGTTTTAAGAACAAAGCCGCATTGCAAATTGGATCAGAATCGATGTGTGGCTTGAGCGCGTACTGCATTGCTCTAATGTGACGTTTTTTGGCGACAGAGTAAAGCCAAAGAAAAACCAAAGAAACGAGCGTAACGTGATTCGAAACAAGAGCATGAGACTCTTATTGGGAGGAAATATTCGATAAGGTCAGCGCTGGCGCGATACCGCTTCAGCATAATGGCGGCACAACTGTGCCACATAGACCGTTCGAAATTGGCATTATGACGGAAACATTCGATCATATCATCGTTGGCGCTGGCTCTTCTGGCGCGGCGTTGGCACATCGCTTAAGCGAAGATGCCACAAAAACCGTGTGCTTGATTGAAGCAGGCCCGAGTGACACGTCCGGTTTCATCAAGGTGCCTCTTGGCCTAATTTGGCTTTCAAAGTCGCGCCGACATAATTGGTTATATTCATCGGCCCCACAAACGGCCCTACACGGGCGCGTTGTAAGCATCCCGCGGGGCAAAGTATTGGGTGGTTCATCTGCTATCAACGGCATGATTTATATCCGCGGCCACAAAGATGACTATGACACTTGGGCCAAGGCCGGTTGCACGGGTTGGGGATATGACGATGTCCTGCCCTATTTCAAACGTGCCGAGTCCAACGGGGATCCACAGCTTGATGATGCTTTTCATGGCCGTTCTGGTCCATTGAGCGTGCAAACACAGCGCACGCCAAATGCCATGGACAACGTTTTTGTCCAAGCTGCCAACGAATTGCAAATGCGCCCGTGTGGTGATTTCAATTCCCCCACCCCCGAAGGTGTTGGCATTTATCAAGTCACCCAAAAAGACGGCAAACGCCATTCATCGGCTGCAGCATATCTTGCGCCGATCCTATCCAGAAAAAATCTAACGATTTTGACAGGGGCGCAGGTGCGCGATCTGGCTTTTGAGGGCAAAAGGGTTACCGGGCTCAGCGTTACGTTGGGAACACATGTCCGAACATTACGGGCGCGCTTTGGGGTTGTGTTATCCGCTGGCGCAATCGGATCGCCAGAAATTTTGATGCGTTCGGGAATTGGCGATCCCGCCATGTTGGCGGCGGCGGGCATCACACCACGCCATGCCCTAACGGGTGTTGGGCAAAATTTACAAGATCACGTTGATATGATGGTGATTTGTTCAAGCCCCTCAAAAACCCCCTATGGCCTTTCTGTTGGCGCAATTCCAAAACTTGCCCTGGACGGTCTAAGGTGGATGACATCAAACACCGGAATACTGAGTTCAAACATGGTCGAAGCCGGTGGATTTGTGCGCACCAGCCCATCTGAACCGCGCCCCGACATTCAGTTTCATTTTATACCGGGCCGCAAAAGCCATCGCGGAAAGATGTTCGAATATGGACACGGCGTGTCATTGCACACGTGTCTTTTGCGCCCAGAAAGCCGGGGATCGGTTACGCTAAACAATCGTCAATCCGGACCTGTCATTGACCTGGGCCTCTTGACGGACAAACGTGACGAAGAACGTTTGGAAAAGGGCGTTCGCCTTGCACGTAAAATCTTGGCGCAAAGCCCGTTTGCCAAATATAATTTGACCGAGATTATTCCCAACCCTGACACCGACGACGGCGCAACCTTGCGCCAAGGTATCCGCGCAAACGCACGCACTGTTTATCATCCTGTTGGCACCTGCGCGATGGGGGCTGCTGCCGCAGCGGTCGTTGATGCGCGCTTACGCGTGCACGGCATCGACGGTTTGCGCGTGGTCGATGCATCGATCATGCCGACAATTGTCAGCGGGAACACCAATGCACCTGCAATCATGATTGCAGAGAAAGCAGCCGATCTAATCAAGGAGGATATGAAATCCGCTTGAGACTGATCAAACCGCGCAAACACGCGCATAACGTAACAAACCCCGCAGGGAGGAAAACAATGCAAAAATATGCACTATTGGGTTTTGTAAGCACCGTGGCAATGATGGTCGGGTCTTCCGCTTTCGCAGCCGCACAATGTGGCGCCAACACTGGTCAAGCCGCCACAGGTGATCCTATCATCGTTGGCGGCATCCACGGTAACGCCGCACCGGGCGATTTTTCTGCATCGACAGATGCGGCCGCAGCTTATTTCAAATGCGTCAACGAAAACGGTGGCATCAATGGACGTCCGATTGATTACCGCGTTGAGAATGATCAATGGAACCCTGAACTTGCTGCACAAGCGGCCGCGAAACTGGTGAATGACACACCAAGCGTCGCATTGGTGGGTAACGGTTCTTTCATTGAAATGGCTGTCAATGCCAACACATACAAAGACCAAGACATCATGGTTATGGCATCTGCTTGTGCGATTTCCGAGTGTTTTGAATCGTCTAACATCGTATCCACGAACCAAGGCCCATTGCCATCCAATCTAGGCGCAACAATGTACGCGCGCGAAGAATTGGGCGCAACGAATGTGGCGTGTATAGGTTTGAACATCCCCAACAACGGGATTTGGTCTTGTGATGCCTCCATTAAATATATGGAAGCGCACGGTGGCTCAGGGTCTATGGCCCTGTTAAATCCCGGTGCGCCTGATGTTAACTCTGCTCTATTGGAAGCTATGGCTTCTGGTGCCGATACAATATTGATCAACCAACCGGCTGGTTTGGCTTTGGCAATTCTGAAAGCTGCCGAAGAACAAGACCTTCGTGATCAATTTAATTGGATTGCGCCGACACCTTTGTATGATTTGTCAATTCCTGATGCTGTCGGTGACTATTGGCATGGGCATATTTATGTGAACGCAGAACTTGCGCCATTTAGCGTCAATGGCCCTGATGCGCAAAACTGGATTGCGGTCATGGACGGCTATGCAAACCCAGAAGATCCACGCGATACCTTTGCCCAAGCAGGATATTTGTCAGCAAAATTCTTTACTGAAACATTGCTTGATATGGATCCTGCGGACGTAGGTGACCGCGCCAAAGTGGGGGCAGCCATTCGTTCCATCAAAGGAAAAACATCTGACCTGATGTGTGGCCCATACTATGTTGGTGATGCAGATTTCCACATGCCAAACCACGCAGGTTACATGGTTAAAGTTGTCAAAGGTGGATTTGATATCGTTCGCGAATGTTACGAATATGAAAGCGCCTATTTCGATCCGCATCACGCAATCGAAAAAGAACTTGGCTTGAAATAAGCTCAAAGAAATGGCGCAAGGCACACCCTTGCGCCATCAATAAATTGAGGTGGCTTGATGCAGCGGCAAAATTATCTAAACTGGGCCCTTTATGTGATCGTGATGGGTCTCGCCATGTGGTGGCTTGGCGCGGGTAAGCCCATGAAAATGCAGGGACTTTTTATCGCGTCTGGCCTTGCCGTTGGTTCATTATATGCCCTTGGCGGCATTGGAATGGTTGTGCTGTATCGTGCGACGGGTGTTTTGAATTTTTCATCTGGCGCGGCCGGTGCCGCAGGCGCAATGAGCGCGTGGCAATTGGTCGAATGGGGCATTTGGCCCCCGATCGCTTGGTTGGCATGCATCATCGTTGCTTTGGCAATCACGCTTTTTTACGGCCGATTGATTGCACCGCGTCTTGCATGGCGCGAACCAGTCGTGAAAGCGGTTGCGACATTGGGTTTCGCGTTGATCATCCTAGGTCTGGTCAGTTTTATTTGGATTGATGATCCGCGAACTTTGACCCTGCCCACCGATAAAATTGGCGTCAAATTCCTTGGGCTTCGGGTCACTGTCACACGCTTGATTGTTTTGGGCGCATCGATTTTATTAGTGTTTTTTATCTGGTTATTCTTAGGACGGACCAAAGTGGGCCTGCAAATGCGCAGCCTTGCGAATGACCGTGATTTGTCCGCTTTAATTGGGATTCCAATCCTTAGAGTGGAAACAATCGCTTGGGGTATTGCAGGTGTGATTGCCGGATTTACCGGTTTGATGTTCGCAGATCTGATACGGCTTGAAGCGACGGTCATCACATTCATGGTTATCCCGTCAATTGCCGCCGCAATTTGCGGGCGGCTTGATAAATTGGGGCTCGTGTTGATTGGTGGGCTATCAATGGGTGTCATTGAAAATATGCTAACACTTTCGCCAACCCTTAAAGGGGTGCGCCCGATTGCCCCCTTTGTGATTGCCGCATTGGTTTTGATGTGGTCACAACGCAATACACGCCTAACGTTCGGAGAACGATGATGAAAACGAATTTCTTCCACATCACTCCCTCAGGATGGGCAGGCATCATTTTCACACTATTCACAATTCTTCTGCTGCCATCCTTGGCGGGCCAACTTTGGTTATCAGTTTTTATTTCAACGGGTTGCTTTATGTTGGCCGCAGGCGGCGTTGCGTTCATGTATTCGCGCCTTGGCATGGTAAGTTTGGCCCAAGTTGGTTTGATGGGTGTCGGCGGCTGGGTCATGTTGCGGTTAAACCATGCTTATGGTTCGCCGTTTGAAGTTAACCTTATTGCGTCTGGCCTAATGACAATGGCGTTTGGATGGGCCTTGGCGTTACCTACATTGCGGATGCGTGGGCTTTATCTTGCGCTTGTGACGTTGATGGCGGCGGGTGGGCTTGAAATCATGTTTGCAACCTACCAGTTCCCAAATGGCGGTGACGGATTTTGGGGCGTCAAAACAGGGTCCGCGGCAGCCTTCAACCGCCCTGCGCTTGCCCAAAGCGCCGAAAGCTATCTGCGCTATGTCGCCGTTATTGTATTTTTGGGTTTTATGATCATAGAAGCCCATCGCCGCCGCGCACCCGGCCGTGCGTGGGCCTTGATCCGCCGATCAGAGGCCGCAGCAATGGCCGCAGGTGTCAACGTCACCCTTTACAAAACATGGGCCTTCGGGATTTCTGGGTTGTTGGCAGGTATTGCAGGTGCTTTATTGGCCGGTTCGCTTGGCCTTTTGGATGATGGAACTTTTCGCGCCAGTGAAAGCGTGATGATCTTTGCTCTCGCTGTCGTGGGCGGGGCGCAATATTGGTATGGTGCATTAATCGCGGCTACGCTGTTTCGCATTTTACCTGCCCTTTTGAACAATTGGGGCGTAGATGCGGATTTAAGTTTTGTTATTTTTGGCGCTGGCCTTTTACACGCTGTGATCACTGCGCCAGACGGCATAGCGGGCCAG
>JAHEGL010000142.1 GCA_024645145.1 Planktotalea sp. | reverse complement strand
TCGCAGGTGGCTTGGCCGCCTGCGACGTTACACCTGTACGCACCAAGTGGGCTCTTCGAAATGTGGATCCTATGACCACCGCGCCAGAAGATATTCGCCTCGCTGTGCGTATCCCGCGTGGCTTTCGGCCAAGCCCTCACGGCATCGCTTTAATCGGCACGTTGAAAGCCACACAAAGTGAACCCGCTGAAACTGTGCGCTTCAATATTGAGCGACAAACCAACCCTGACCTACCATCATGGGTGCGTCGCGCAGGTGCACCGCTTTATGGCTATAAAATCGCAAACAAAGACTTGGAACGCTTTCGAATTTATCAACGCAAAGCTGTGCTCGCTAAGGCGGAAAAGCGCGGTGGATCGATCTCGGTCAACACAAAGGAGTGTCGCCTTGATGACGCCGTGCCGTCAGAAATCCTCGTAAGTGCGTTCATAAAAACAATCGAAATTGACGAGTACGTCCCACTGTTCGAAGACCAGGACATAACTGAACGCGCAAGCTTGGAAGAAATCGCCGACCTTACCCCACTTTGTGAATAGCCCATAAAAAACCCGCCTGAAACAAGCGGGGTTTTTAATTTGGTAGAAGGAGTAAAGCTTACTCTTCTTCAAGCGCCTCAACGGCTTTTTGAAGATCGTCTTTGCTGATCTCTTTTTCAGTGACTTGCGCCAACTCAACAATGTAATCCACAACTTTGTCTTCAAACAAAGGTGCGCGCATTTGCTGCTGCATCTGCTGGTTTTGCTGAACGAATTCAAAGAATTCACGCTCTTGACCAGGATACTGACGTGCTTGGTTCATCATCGCTTGCGTCATCTCAGCGTCAGTGACTTGCACCTCAGCCTTTTGACCCAATTCAGCCAACAAAAGCCCTAAACGTACACGACGCTCAGCCAATGAGTTGTGCTCATCTGTTGGCTCGATCTTGTCGTGGCTGTGATCGTTCGGATCCATGTCTTTGTTTTCTTCATGGAACAACTGATGTGCGATCTGATCCGCTTCTGCTGTCACCAAAGACGGCGGCAAATCGAAGGAGACAACATCATCGAGCTTGTCGAGCAGGCTGCGCTTCATGACAGCACGTGCTGCACCGACATATTCCGCTTCAAGACGCTCTTTGATCTGCTCTTTCAAAGCGTTCAAATCTTCTGCGCCAAAATTTGTCGCCAGTTCGTCGTTCACTTCAGCTGCAACAGGCTCTTTCACTGCTTTGATTGTACAAGTGAAAACCGCTTCTTTGCCAGCGAGATGCTCGGCTTGGTACGGGTCAGGGAACGTAACTATGACGTCCTTCACTTCGTCCGCTTTCACACCAACAAGCTGCTCTTCAAAGCCCGGGATGAACTGGTTGGACCCCAATACGAGTGGGAAATCTTCGCCGGCACCGCCTTCGAACGCTTCGCCGTCAACCTTGCCCAAGAAGTCCATCGTGACCTGATCGCCGTCTTTGGCTTTAGAACCTTTCTTGCGATCGTTGAAGTCTTGCGCTGTCTCTGCGAGGTTTGCCAAAGCTTCGTCAACAGATGCGTCGTCAGCTTTTGCGACCAAACGCTCCAGCTCGATCTTGCTCAGGTCAACTTCAGGGATCTCTGGAAGCGCTTCGTAGGACATTGTGACGTTAACATCGTCGCCCTCTTTCCACGTCTCGCCGTCAACCATAGTGACCTCAGGCTGAAGCGCTGGACGATCACCAGATGTCTCAAAGTGCTCGGACATCGCGCCGTCGACAGCTTCTTGCATCGCTTCGCCAAGAATGCGCTGGCCAAACTGCTTTTTCAGCAATGGCATTGGCACTTTACCCTTACGGAAGCCTTTCATTTCGACTTCTGGGCGTGCTTCTTCAAGCTTTTCGTTAACTTTTGCGTCTAGCTCTGCAGCTGCGATCGTGATGGAGTAGCCCCGCTTTAGGCCTTCATTAAGCGTTTCGGTGACCTGCATGTCGTCCTTATCCATGTCGTAGGGGCCGCAGAGGCGTCTGCGGCGGTCAAAATCTGGGACTTACTATGGCTGGATCGCATTGGTGGCAAGCAGATTCGCGCGTTTCTTTGCAGCCAAGCGCCATCGTCTAAAAGGAACCTTCGCTCACACCAATTCCAGCCTTGCTTTGCACAGGCTTATCCCTCACATTCAAGTAATAGAATTTATTGGGAGCCAGTCATGTCATTTACCCGTCGCACCTTCATTCAGGGCGCAGCCGCCTTGCCTGTGCTCAACGCACTCCCTACCCTCGCCAAGGCCAAACTGTCGCTTGGCTCCGCGACATTGACCACCGTGAGCGATGGTAATCTTGTCTTGCCGGGGAATTTCATTTTTGAGACGATGCCACAGGATCAACTTGCACCATTGATCGAAGAATTCGGCCTCTCAAGCGAACGCTTTACCCCAGAATGCAATCTCGCCCTTTATCAGGACGGAACGAACACAGTGCTATTCGACGTTGGATCTGGCCCAGACTTCATGCCGAGCGCAGGCAGCGTCGTTGATAGCCTTAATGCGATCGGTGTCGCACCCGAAGACATCACACATGTGCTATTCACACATGCCCACCCAGATCATATTTGGGGCCTTCTCGATGATTTCGATGAGCCTTTGTTTTACGAAGCAGAATATATGATAGGTCGCGCAGAATGGGATTATTGGTGGAACCCTGAGACCGTGAACACCATCGGCGATGCACGCGCTGCATTTGCGGTGGGTGCGAAACGGCGCATGGAAATGATCGAAGATGCGGTCACATTGTTTGATGACGGGCAAGAGGTATTGCCAGGCATAGCTGCGATGTCCACGCCTGGTCATACGCCCGGACACATGTCCTTCGAGGTAAGAAATGGCAGCAACGCCGCTATGGTTTTAGGCGATGCAATTGGCAATCATCACGTCGCGTTTCGCAAACCGGAATGGCGCAGCGGCTCCGATCAGGATGCAGACCTCGCGATCAAGACCCGCACTATGTTGCTTGATCGTATGAACACCGAACAAATGGACGTCATCGGGTTTCACCTGCCTAATGGTGGAATTGGCCGAGCAGAGAAAACATCCGACGCTTACACATTCATCTCGGAGACGTTGTGATGTTTAGAGTTGTGTGTTGCCTTACCGCCCTTCTTGCCGCGCCCGTTCTCGCGGATGAAAATATCACGGATCAATATCCGGCCTCTGCGCTTTATTCCAAACCCGTGGAAGTCATTCCGCACGTGTGGTCTGCAATTGGCGCAACGGCCCCGCCGACCTATGAAAACTCAGGCCACAACAACAACCTGAGCTTCATCGTGACGGGTGATGGTGTCATCGTCATCAATGGTGGCGCGGCCTATATCCTTGCCAAAGCGCTCCATGATGAAATCAAAGCGATCACCGATCAGCCTGTTAAACTAGTGATCGATGAAAATGGCCAAGGTCATGCCATGTTGGGCAATTCCTATTGGTCCGAACTCGGCGTGCCAATTCTTGCCCATGTGGATGCCGCGCATGAATTCGAAGAGCGTGGCAGCAGCATCCTTGCCAACATGAAACGCTATAATCGTGACAAGGCAGAAGGCACCTTTGTTGCCCTACCGACCGAAATGTTTGATGAACCGCGCACAATTACGATGGGCGATTTCACGATTGAAGTCATGCACCTTGGCCCATCGCACGGGCCGGGTGACACGCAGGTCTGGATACCAGAGCAAAGCTTGGTCATTGCGGGCGATATGGCCTTTCACGAACGTATGCTGCCAATCTTTGAAGACACGATTGTGTATGATTGGATCGAGACGTGGGACACTGGTTTTGAAGCGTTGAACGCGACCTATGTTATTCCCGGTCACGGACATCCGACCAACATGGCGCAAGTGCGTCGCTATACTCGTGATTACCTTGTCCATCTTCGCACCGTCGTTGGCGCGCATCTAGAGGACGGCGGTGATCTGGCAGAGGCGTATTATGTCGAACAAAGCGCCTATGCCAGACTTCAAACGTTTGAAGAGCTCGCGACGCGCAACGCTGGGCGCGTCTACGAGCAGATGGAGTTTGAGTAACCCCGTTTAAGCCGTCAAAGCGTTCGTGCGTGGCTGCAAGATGACACGCGCGAGCAAAGCACCTGAAACGATTGCGCCAAGCGCGAGCAGCGACGCTATGCTAAGCGTTGCACTTCCAGAGAGACCGGCACCAATCGTGCACCCACCTGCAAGAACACCGCCGACACCCATCAAAGCGCCGCCGAGCGAATAGCGCAATGTTTGCTCTGGGCTTTCAAAGCTTTGCAATTGAAGTTCCTTGCGCATCGCAGCGCTTAGGAAAGCACCGACAAATACACCGCCCAGCAGACCAGTTCCGAAACCCGCAGGGATCGCACTGGACGCGATGATCCAGAACAACGTGTCTGCCCACGGCAAAGTGAAGGCAGCCGATTGGACCGGAAGCGGGTCAAACTCATCCATCAATAAGACCGACGTGCCGACCCAACCTGCAACAGCAACCAAACCGATGATCGCACCAAGCGCAAGCTGAACCGACGAGGTTTGCGAACGACGGGCCAGCACAGCAGCTCCCAACACCAACGTCAAAGCGATCACAGGGGCAATGCCACCAATCTCAGCGAGCGACGCGATGCCAAAGTCCTGCTGCACAGAGCCAAGTGCAACGCGCACGGGTGCCAAAACCCCTTTCAGGGTCGCATGGGCCACAACCGCGAAAACCAAAATAACCGTAAGTGCGCGAAGGTTTCCAGATGCCGACAACACAGTCAGACGCGACATGCAGCCCCGTGTCAGCACCATACCAACGCCAAACGCCAGACCGCCAAGCACGATAGCAACAACCGGCACCGACGAAGCGAGCAAGCGGTGTTCCTCCAGTGCAACAAGGCCAAAGTTCTGAGCCAAGGCAAACCCGCCAATTGCCGCGGCAAGTGCCATCAACCAAACTGCCGCCGCAGAGATATCTGCACCCTCGTCGCCCGCAACTGCGCGACGTAAACAGAACTTCGTGATTTGCGCCGCAATACCAAAGACAAGGCCCAAGATTAGGCCAAAAATGACGTGGACC
>JAHEGL010000134.1 GCA_024645145.1 Planktotalea sp. | reverse complement strand
GGTTCGCAGCGGCAATTTTGGCCACAATGTTCGCTCCTCAAGTGGAGCCATTGGTGAAGGAAATTCCGGTCATTGGTGAATTCTTGGCCGATAGCTGTGAATTGGCAATTATTGCAGCCTTTGCCATTGTCTTTGCGATTGCTTTAATCGTCACATCACTGTTCACGCCTTTGTTTTCGTCGCTTGTGCAACGTTCTGCGCTTGGTGGCATTGATCAAGGGTTTGGATTTCTCTTTGGTGTCTTGCGCGGCATCCTTTTGGTCGCAGTGGCCTTTTTCGTATACGAAACTGTCGCCACACAACAAAACATTACAATGGTTGATGAAAGCCGGTCTGCCAAAGTCTTTGCACGCATGACTGGCCAGATCGAGGATCGTAACCCCGAACAAGCGCTTGGCTGGATCACAACCCAGTACGAACAGCTTGTCGGTACATGCGGCGCTCCTGAATAAGGCGCGCCTAATATCTTTTCGTTATCCGCGATGAGCGGGTGACACATTGGGCAGTTCGGTCTATGAAGCTCGCAACTGCCATGACCTCGGATACGGAGCTGCTCGCCTTGTCCCATACTATGCCGCCTGCCCACCCTTTCGATGATGATAAGTTAAAAGAGGAATGCGGCGTGTTTGGCGTTGTCGGTGTCACAGACGCTGCCAACTTTGTTGCCCTTGGACTGCACGCGTTGCAACACCGTGGTCAGGAAGCGGGCGGAATCGTCAGTCATGATCCTGAGCAAGGGTTTAACTCTGCGCGTCGTTTTGGCTATGTACGCGATAATTTCACCAAAGCGTCTTTGATGGAAACGCTCCCTGGTCCTTTGGCGATTGGCCATGTTCGTTATTCTACAGCAGGGTCGAAAGGGGCGGTAATCCGCGATGTTCAGCCTTTCTTTGGCGAATTCTCCATGGGCGGTGCTGCGATTGCGCACAACGGCAATATCACCAACGCGGATGCGCTGCGCAAAGAACTGATTGAACGCGGTTCGATCTTTCAAAGCTCTTCTGATTCTGAATGCATCATCCACCTGATGGCGCGGTCCTTGCAGCGCAATATTCCTGAGCGCATGGAAGATGCTTTGCGCCGCGTCGAAGGCGCGTTTTCTATCGTCGCGATGACGCGCACAAAACTGATTGGTGTGCGTGACCCGCTTGGCGTGCGGCCTTTGGTGCTGGGCAAGCTTGACGGTGAAGGCTGGGTTTTGAGCTCGGAAACCTGCGCGCTTGATATCATTGGCGCTGAATATGTGCGCGAGATTGAACCCGGTGAGATGGTTGTCGTGACCGCTGAAAAAGGCATTGAAAGCCATTTTCCATTCCGTCGGCAATCTTCACGTTTCTGTATCTTTGAGCACGTCTATTTTTCACGCCCTGACAGCATCATTGGCGGCCGCTCTGTCTATGAAACGCGTCGTCAAATTGGTGTGGAGCTGGCGAAAGAAAGCTCTGTTGAAGCGGATCTTGTTTGTCCTGTCCCTGACAGCGGAACACCTGCGGCGATTGGCTTTTCACAAGAAAGCGGCATTCCCTACGCGATGGGCATCATCCGCAATCAATACATGGGCCGTACGTTTATCGAACCTACGGAGCAAATCCGCAACATGGGTGTGCGTTTGAAGTTGAACGTGAACCGTGCGTTGATCAAAGGTAAACGTGTTATTCTGGTCGATGACAGTGTTGTGCGCGGCACGACATCCCGCAAAATCAAAGAAATGATTTTGGATGCAGGTGCTGCGGAGGTGCATTTCCGCATTGCGTCTCCGCCAACGGCATGGCCTTGCTTTTATGGTGTCGACACACCGCAGCGCGACAAACTTTTGGCCGCGACCATGTCCGAAGAAGAGATGCGTGATCATTTGACGGTGGATAGTTTGAAGTTCATCTCGCTCGATGGGCTTTACCGCGCGGTGGGTGAAGCTGAAGGGCGTAACGCGAAGTGTCCGCAGTATTGTGATGCGTGTTTCTCTGGTGAGTATCCCGTAAGCCCATCTGATCAAATCACGAAAGGGTTTGAATTGAAGGCGGCAGAATAAGCGGGTGTGCATTGTGTCGACCGTCTGACGTGCAAATTTTGTAAAAATTTGTAGCCTTCGGCGAGAGTTTATTTGGAAAAATGAAGGCAGTGTTTTTATGAGCAAAGTTGCATTGGTCACAGGCGCTTCGCGCGGATTAGGGTTCGCACTGGCGCAAGCGCTTTCAAGCAGCCATCACGTGGTTGCTGTCGCGCGCACCACCGGCGCATTGGAAGATCTTGACGACCGTATTCAAGAAGCCGGAGGGCAAGCCACCCTTGCGCCGATGGATATCACCAATGAAGGGGCCATGGCTCAACTCTGCCGATCAATTTATGATCGTTGGGGCCAGATTGATCTTTGGGTTCATCCGGCTGTTCATGCAGCGCCGCTGACGCCAGCCGCGCATATGGACGCGAAAGATTGGACCAAATCCATGTCGATCAACGCCACCAGTATGGGCTCTTTGATCCCCTATATCGCGCCTTTATTGGGCGATAAGGGCACGGCCGTGTTTTTTGATGATCAGACCATTGGTGAGAAGTTTCACGGCTCCTATGCGGCCTCTAAAGCCGCACAGATTTCATTGGCGCGATCATGGGCCCTTGAGACGCAATCAAGTGGTCCTAAAGTCTTGATCGAGACGCCACCGGCTATGGCAACGGCAACGCGCGCGCGCTTTCATCCCGGAGAGGATCGTGACGCACTGGCGCATCCTCGTGATGTGGCTGCAAAGCTCGTTGAAAAGCTGCAAAGCGCCTAAAGGCTTTACGCATCCTATCCCCTCCACTAAGGGTTTTGCTAGGTAAGCAAAGGGGCAGATATGCGTATTCTCATCACCAATGACGACGGCATCAATGCCCCCGGTTTGGCCGTTCTGGAAAAGATCGCAAACGAGCTGGCCGGAGCAGACGGTGAAGTTTGGGTTGTTGCCCCTGCTTTTGAGCAATCCGGTGTCGGGCATTGCATCAGCTATACGCACCCTATGTTGGTGTCGAAAATGGGTGAGCGCCGCTATGCTACGGAAGGATCGCCCGCGGACTGTGTTCTTGTCGGGTTGCATGACGTGATGAAGGACAATCATCCCGACCTCATCTTGTCTGGCGTGAACCGTGGCAATAATTCTGCTGAAAACACGCTTTACTCCGGCACAATCGGTGCCGCGATTGAGGGGGCTTTGCAGGGCATCACATCGATTGCATTGTCGCAATACTATGGGGTCGAGAACCTCTCTTTGGAGGATCCGTTTGACGCCGCCGGAGCGCACGGTGCAGATGTGGTGCGCCGTATCTTGACGCAAGTGGGCGAGCAGACGGGTGAGTACAAGCTGTTGTTTAACGTCAACTTTCCGCCTGTCCCTGCGGCTGCGGTGAAAGGCATGAAAGTGGCCCGCCAAGGACGCCGCAAAGATGTCTACTTTGGAGTTGAGCCGCATCTGTCCCCATCTGGCAAACGTTTTTTGTGGATCAAAGGTGGCGATCAACGCGTTCGCCCGAGCGAGGGTAGTGACGCGGCTGTAAACCTAGATGGTTATATTTCTGTGACCCCCATGCGTGCCGACTTAACGGCTGATGATGTTATGGATCGCTTTGAAGCAAACTTATGACTGAAGCCTCAACACTGATGCAATTTCTGTTTGCGTTGCGCTCCAAGGGTGTGACCGATGCGCGGGTTTTGACGGCGATGGAAAAGGTCGACCGCGCCGCGTTTATACGCGGACTTTTCGCCGAACGTGCGTATGAAGATATGCCGCTTCCCATTCCATGTGGTCAAACGATCAGTCAGCCGTCTGTGGTTGGCTTGATGACACAAGCGCTGCGGGCGGGTCCACGTGATACGGTGCTCGAAGTTGGGACAGGGTCCGGCTATCAAGCCGCTGTTCTGAGCCATGTGGCGCGGCGCGTCTACACAGTTGATCGTCACAAACGTTTGGTGAATGAGGCGCGCGAGGTGTTTGATCAACTTGGTCTCACGAATATTACCGCATTCACGGCGGACGGAAGTCACGGCCTATCAGACCAAGCGCCGTTTGATCGTATTTTGGTCACCGCAGCAGCGGAAGATCCCCCTGGCCCGCTGCTTGCGCAGCTCAAAGTGGGCGGAGTGATGGTGCTGCCGGTCGGGCAATCAGACGCTGTCCAAAGTTTGATCAGGGTCACGCGTGATGAGCGTGGGTTTGAATACGACGAATTGCGCCCCGTTCGCTTTGTTCCGCTCATCGAAGGGCTGGGACGCGACGGATAAATCTGTTATAAGGTTCTTAATTTCAGGACGCAGCGGCCAACGCAGCGCATGTGAGGAATTCGAGATGACGATTTTTGCAAGCAAAACATCTGTGCGCTCAATGCTGTGTGGCACGACACTTTTGGCTCTAAGTGCTTGTGCCGATGGGTTTGACTTAGATTTGCGTGGCTCTATGGGCAACAAGTTTGACACCACCACAGCCGCCATAAATGCAACCCAAGATCGCCCCCGCCCCGATGAGCGCGGCGTGATTACCTATCCGAACTATCAGGTTGCTGTTGCACAGCGTGGCGACACAGTTGCGAGCATCGCTCAGCGGATTGGTGCCGATGCAACTGATCTCGCGCGCTACAACGGTTTGTCGCCAGACACCGCATTGAGACAAGACGAAGTTCTCGCACTCCGCAATCCTGTGTCTGACCTACCCTCAGCCGTTTCGGGCGGCGCAACAGCGCCCGGAGCTGTGGACATTACAGCGCTTGCACAAGGCGCGATTGACAACTCCCCAGTGAGCACAATTGCCTTGCCCGCAGCAGCGCCTGCAGGGCCTGAACCTGTGCGTCACCGCGTGGCCCGCGGCGAAACCGCATTCACGATTGCGCGTTTATATAATGTGTCCGTGCGCTCGCTCGCGGATTGGAACGGGCTGGGCAAAGAACTGTCTGTACGCGAGGGGCAATATTTGCTGATCCCTGTGGCGCAAAGCAACACAGAAACAGCGGCTGCCCCATTGGCGGTCATCACCAATCCTGGCGCAGGCTCACCGACACCGACGCCACC
>JAHEGL010000130.1 GCA_024645145.1 Planktotalea sp. | reverse complement strand
ATACCAACGACAGCAAAGTGACGATCGCAAGGATTGTCACATAGCGATGGCGGTTAAACGGAGCAGCAAAGCGGAATTCGATAATAGAAGGGTTTTAAAGAAATATTCAACGAAGGTGAACAAAGCTGCCAAGAAAGCAAACAAAACCACCATCATGCTATTCTCGCCGAGAACTCCGGTCAGGATCACAGACGGTGTGATGACCAAAATCCACACGAGTATGGCACGCAAAGCTGCGCCAAGAGTATTCGTAACCACGTCGTTTCCCTTCAACTTGGACGCTGTCGATACGATGCCGACCGCTTGTTCCAACTTGAGCCCGTTCGCAAAAACGGTATGCCTCAATTTTGCCCTAGTTGTGCCTTGATCGAGCCAGCATCTCAAGCTGCCTCTTTAATAAGCGTAATCAAAAGGGCAAAAAGAGGGCGCGACTGGTGCGAGATTGCATCATTAGACGCACAAGAAAATCAAAGCACTACATATTGTGGTCGATAGGATTTTTACCGCTAACCTCTCAAAAACTAGAGGCCCATGAAGCAGTGCGAGCGGCAAAAGCCGCAAAATCCTAGATCTTTTACTAACTAAAAAGGCGAAGCTGGGTAAACCAACTTCGCCTTTCGATAGTACTACTGTTTTTTGTTTAGACCCAAGGCCGCGCGGCCGAAGCAGATGCCTCAAATGTGTCGATAGCACTGGCCTTTTCCATCGTCAGGCCAATGTCATCCAGCCCTTCTTTCAGGCAATGCTTTTTGAAGCTGTCCAGCTCGAACGAAAACACTTCACCATCCGAGGTTGTGACCGTTTGCGCCTCTAGATCAATGTCCATGCGCGCGTTCGCGCCTTTCTCTGCGTCCTTCATCAACACATCCACTGCCGCTTGTGGCAAGACGATTGGCAGAATGCCGTTCTTGAAACAGTTGTTATAGAAAATGTCCGCGAAAGACGTAGAGATCACAGATTTGATCCCGAAGTCCGCAAGCGCCCAAGGCGCATGCTCTCGCGAAGAGCCGCAGCCAAAGTTATCACCTGCCACAATGATCTGTGCATCGCGATACGCTGGCTTGTTGAGAACGAAGTCCTCGATCTCATTCCCTTCACGATCAAAGCGCATCTCATCAAAAAGGTTCGCACCAAGGCCCGTGCGCTTGATCGTTTTAAGGAACACTTTCGGGATGATCATGTCCGTGTCGATATTCACCAGCGGCATGGGTGCTGCGATACCTGAGAGGTTTTCGAATTTTTCCATTGTCGTTTCCTTTGTCGCATCTGCACGGTGCGCAGTGCTGTTTGGAGTATCTTGTGTGCGTGGCTGAGTGACTTGGCTGCTTGCAACAACGCTCCCAGCGGGGCGCTCCCAAAGTTTGCTTTGTGCCCAACGCCCTGACTGCGTTACCCCTTGGATCGGGCCAACGACGCCTTGCTTGGACAGATCAACCATCAAAGCATCCGCCTGCTCAATCCCAAGGCCAAGTTGCTGCGCCATGCTAAACACCAAGAAATTCACACGGTGTTTTGCTTGATCCAGCGCCATCTTCATCGCCAAAGCAGGATAAGCTGCGTTAGAAACCGTTCCCACAGCTGCCGCGCCCGCCGGTAAGCCAGGCATCAGGGGCGCAGTCATCGCGCTCCCCAGCAGTTGAAGAAAGCCACGCCGTTTCATTTAGACCAGTTCACGAATATCGGTGAGACGGCCTGTAAGCGCAGCAGCCGCAGCCATCGCAGGAGACACCAGGTGGGTGCGCCCTTTGTAGCCCTGACGACCCTCGAAGTTACGGTTCGACGTCGCCGCACAGCGCTCATTCTCAGAAAGCTGATCTGGGTTCATCGCCAAGCACATGGAGCAACCCGCGAGGCGCCACTCAAAACCAGCTTCTTTAAAGATGTCCGCAAGGCCCTCTTCCTCAGCCTGCGCACGCACGAGGCCAGACCCCGGCACGATCATCGCGCGTTTCACGGCGATCTTCTTACCTTTGACAACGTCTGCAACCGCACGGAAATCCTCGATACGGCCATTGGTGCACGAACCGATGAAGACTGTATCAATCTCGATATCTGTCAGTTTCTGACCTGGTGTAAGGCCCATATAGTCAAGCGCACGCTGTGCTGCTTCAACCTTGCCACCCTCGAAGTCGGACGGGGATGGAACCACGCCAGAGATCGGCAGAACATCCTCTGGGGATGTGCCCCATGTCACGCTCGGCTCGATATCCGCACCATTGAGCGTCACGACCTTGTCAAAATGCGCGCCTTCGTCGGTGAAGAGCGTGCGCCAATACGCCTCAGCCGCTTCCCACTCAGCACCCTTCGGCGCATGCGGGCGACCTTTGCAGTATTCATAAGTGTTCTCGTCAGGTGCGATAAGCCCAGCGCGCGCGCCGCCCTCAATCGCCATGTTGCAGACGGTCATACGCCCTTCCATGGACAGATCACGGATCGCTTCGCCGCAATACTCGATGACGTAGCCAGTACCGCCAGCGGTGCCAGTTTCACCAATCACGGACATGGTGATGTCTTTAGCGGTCACACCCGGCTTCAACTTGCCAGTGATCTCGACTTTCATGTTCTTGGATTTCTTCTGGATCAGCGTTTGCGTCGCTAGAACATGCTCCACCTCGGATGTGCCGATACCGTGCGCAAGCGCGCCGAATGCGCCGTGCGTCGCTGTGTGGCTGTCACCACAAACAACCGTCATCCCCGGAAGGGTCCAGCCCTGCTCAGGGCCAACGATATGCACGATCCCCTGACGCACGTCAGAAACAGGATAGTAGTGAATACCGAATTCTTTCGCGTTCGTATCAAGGGCAGCCACCTGAATGGCGCTGTCCTCTGTCATGTTCTTTGGATCATCACGTCCAGCTGTCGTCGGCACATTGTGATCTGGCACAGCGATTGTTTTATCAGGTGCGCGCACCGTGCGGCCCGTCATACGCAAACCTTCAAAAGCCTGCGGTGACGTTACTTCGTGCACAAGGTGGCGGTCGATATAAAGAAGGCATGTGCCATCTTCCGCTTCATGCGCGACATGCGCATCCCAAATTTTGTCATAGATCGTTTTGGGGGACATTTGGTCCACTCCCGTCATTGTTGGCTGGATAGAATTAAGGGGCAGCGAAGCGCTGCAAGATCAAAACGTGCTTAGGATAGTCGTGCAAGCACGGCGCGCGATGCGCCATAAAAGCGTTCGCGCAAGCGCGCATGCTCGTTAAGATCGAAAACTTGTTTCATGGGAGTTTAAATACACATCCGCGCAGTCGCGGGCAAGTGGGCATGCCAAAGTCGCAAGACTTAGGCACACCCGTTCGTATCAAAAGAACGGCAGCTTACTGGCGCGCAGCGTTCAAAGAGATGTTCGTGTTAGATGTCGCGCTACCAGAGGTCACTGTGATGTCATCAAAACCATTCAAGTATTCACCATCCGGGCCAAAGAAACCGCCCGTAATATTGCCATCAATATCATAAGACGCACCTGCATTCGTCACTGTTCCGGCCACCTTACCACGGACCTGAGGACCGTTCGCCCCAGCGCTGATCGTTCCAGCACTGGCAGCAAGTGCGCCACCATATTCCGTGCCATTGTCGTCAAAATCATCAATTGTACCGGTCATGCTGCCGGTTCCTCCGAATCCAACCTCAAGGCTCGCTTTGCCGACAAGCTCGGTGCTCACAGTCGGAATCACTGTGCGATCAGAAATCACTTGAGCGTAACCAACATAAGTCGCACCCCCCGACATCGGCAGATCTGCCATCGCAGAGCGCGCCAATGTCTGGTTTTCCTCTTGCAGCGCTTCAAGCAAAGGCTTGTTTGCCCCGCCAGACGTTGGCGTCGCCGCCATTGTTACCATCGCGGCTTGGCTCACTGCGTTGTTCACAGCACTTTGGCATCCCATCAACCCTATTGTGCCCAATACGCATATCGCGGTTGTCATAACTCTTTTCATTATATGTCCTTTTATCTCAAACATCGTTTGTTAAAATTCGCACAATTAAATGCAGCGTTCATCCTCAACAAAATTGTGAGGGGTCATTTCTGACCTGTCGCCCCCCCGAATAGAGGGGCTTGCGACTTGCGCGGATGCCCGACACACTAGATAGGCGCAGAAAAAAGGCCAATAAACGCCCGATGAGTGAAACAAGCGATCAGAGCACGAGCGATGGCACCGCGATTGAAACAGGCACTGACACGACAGTCCCTGCTATCGTTGAACCAGATGCGCTGGCTGATCTACGTGATGCTGCGTTTTCCTTTGCGGACTTTGTGCAAGGGATCACAGAAAGCCTGTTGCGCCCTTGGATCGCCTACCAAATCGCTATTGCAATAGCAGTCTTCGCACTCGCTCACTTAGTCACTGCCTTTCTAAAACCACGCATGCACAATTGGATGCGCTCGCGTGAAGGGTGGCCCACATGGCGCATGCGCATTCTTGTCATGCTTCATCGTCGTCTGCGCTTGCTTGTTTATGTTGTGCTGATCTGGATCACCGTGCTGGTCATGCGCGAAATCACATGGCCATCGCGCTCTTATCTATTGGGGATCATCGCCAATCTTGCGGCTGCTTGGTTCTTTGTCGCCTTCGTCACACGTTTCATTCACAACTCGCTTTTGCGCGGGATCATTCGCTATGGCGCTTGGATTTGGGTCACGTTGAGCATCGTCAGTCTGACAGATGAAACTCAAAACCTTCTCCAGAATATTGCGTTTGAGCTCGGCACGATGCGGTTATCGCTTTGGACTGTGATCCAAGCGGTGATCATTCTTGCCGTGCTTTTTGCAGGTGCGCGCTTCGTCTCAACCGTTTCGAGCTCCACGATCCGCAAGAACGAAGATATCTCGCCCTCCATGCAAGTGCTCGCGATCAAGTTCCTGCAAGTGCTGCTCTATGGGTCCGCTTTCTTTATCGGGATGCGCACTGTTGGTTTGGACCTCACAGGCCTTGCGGTTCTGTCTGGCGCGATTGGTGTCGGCCTTGGTTTTGGTCTGCAAAAGGTGGTCTCGAACCTTGTGTCGGGCATTATCATTCTGCTCGATAAGTCGATC
>JAHEGL010000128.1:3288-5037 GCA_024645145.1 Planktotalea sp. | reverse complement strand
TTCGCCTTAAACTCTGGGTGATGTTGATTCCGTTTCGACATATCTGATCTCCTTCGTGTTGAAGATCAGCAGACTACAAATCGCAGCTTACGTCAGTCTCCGAATTTCGGGGGGTAGCTCAACAATATGTCAATCGAATCTGCTGCAATGCTAGTCGCATACCTAGATTTTGTGGCAGACGTTGCGACCGCGGAGTTTAATGCAGGTACGCTAAATGAAGAAACACTCAATGAGATGTTTGACTAATGCGATTGGCATTTTCGCACTAATCGTGACCTGAACGCCAAGTCTCCTCCAACTTTGCACGGAGTCCTTGGGGTTAAATCTTTGGCGTTGCGCCGCCATCTTGCCCATTATCTTTTTCTGCAAAAATTCCATCGGTGTCAGAAGACTCGATGTTAATGAACGTCTGCGCCAATTGTCGTCGTCCAGCCAATCTTCCAGTGTGGTCCGCACAAATCGATTTGAAGTTAGCCTCACCCTTAGCCAGATAGGTCCAGTATCCTGCCTGTGTTTGGGATACTGCCAGCGTTCGGGGTATTCCACGAGCGGTTTAGCTGTCCAAGAGCACGACGCGGATTTGTCGCTGATATCTCAAGCATCTTCGCTACAGATCACCTTTCAGATATTTTAAGAATCGAACCGATTTCAGTCGACCACTCGGCGTATCAACTTCCGCTTCGAGTGTTGCGAACATCACAAGAGGCGAAGCTCAAAGCGTAATTTTCCGCACTTTCTTTAGTAAAAGCACTCAAACAGGCTGGGGCGAAACCGACGCGCTCGTAAATTTCAGCACACAAATCCCGCCTTACGTTACGAAACATCGCATAATAAAAATTGCCACTTGTTAGATTGACTGAGTAACCTGTTCCAACTGGTCTTTGGGAGGAGCACCGTGGATTTTTTTCAACTCATTATCAGTGGGCTTGCCAATGGCTGTGTCTACGGATTGATCGCTTTGGGGTTCGTGTTGATTTACAAAGCCACCGAAGCGGTGAATTTCGCGCAAGGTGACTTTATGATGCTGGGCGCGTTTGTCTGCATCGGCTTCACAAATCATGAATATATGGGGCTGAACTTTTGGTTGGCCGTTCCGCTGTCCATCCTTGTGATGGGATTTCTGGGATACCTGTTTAACTGGGGTATTTTGCGCCACATGTTTGGACAATCCCAAACATCGATCGTGATTTTGACGATTGCGATGGGCTTTATCATTCGCTTTTTCGCAGGTGCCACTTGGAGCCATGAGCCAACCTCGCTGGAAACACCTTACGCGGGTCAGGATATTCGCTCGGGTGGTTTGGTGTTGGGCATTGATGAAGTTTTGATCGTTGTTGTTACCGCAATACTGACACTGCTCTTTTATCTGTTCTTCTCACGCACCCGAATTGGTTTGGCCATGCAGGCGGCGTCCCAAAACCAATTGGCAGCCTACTACATGGGCATTCCAGTCAAGCGCATTCATAGCCTTGTTTGGGGGTTATCCGGTATGGTTGCAGCTGTCGCGGGCATTCTGTTTGCGTCAAAGGGTGCGATTGATCCGTCGACAGGCTTGCTCGGCATCAAAGCCTTCGCAGCAGCGGCAATTGGTGGGTTCGGCTCATTACCAGGTGCGTTGCTTGGCGGCTTGATCATCGGTTTGGTTGAACCGCTTGCCTCACGATATGGACCATCAGGCGTCAGTCAGATTGCACCCTACGCGATCTTGCTTTTGATCTTGATCTTCCGTCCCGGCGGTATCTTTTCCCA
>JAHEGL010000128.1:0-3278 GCA_024645145.1 Planktotalea sp. | reverse complement strand
CGAAAGAAGGTGTAAGATGCGCTTTGTCTTTAAAACCTCTTACTACGCTGACATTTCGCTGTTCAAACACCGTGCACAAGCGGTTTGGTATGCGCTGCTTTTGCTGCTGGTTCTTGGAACGCCGCTTTATTTTGTCGCCACTGGGGATGCGTATCTACTGGGTGAAATCACTGGCATGTTGATCCTCGCCATTGCGGGCATGGGGTTGATGCTGCTGACTGGTCATACAGGCTTGCCCAGCCTTGGGCACGCGACGTTCATGGCGTTTGGATGTTATCTTAACATCAATCTGCTGGGCGCTGGCGTGCCTTGGCTGATTGCCTTTCCTCTCTCTGGTCTTATCGCGGGCGTGTTGGGGACGATGATCGCGCTGCCTGTTTTGCGCCTGCACGGCGTTTATTTGGCGCTCGCCACTTTGGCGATGTCGATGCTGACAAGCGATTTTGTTGTGATTGCAGAGCCTTGGACCGGCGGTATTGCTGGCGCTGCTGTGCCAGACATCAACATCTTTGGGATGGAGATTAACCGCTATTCGACGCCTTACAAATTCTACTATTTGGTTCTTTTCGTCGCCATCTTGCTGGTTTGGTTTTACCGAAATCTGTTGCGCAGCCCGACAGGCCGCAGCTTTACCGCTATTCGCGACAGTGAAATATCGGCGCGCGCGATGGGGATCAATCTTACCCGCACAAAGGCGATGTCGTTCTTCCTCTCAGCCACTGCCGCAGGGCTTGCAGGTGCGCTTTTTGGTCACTCAGCCGGGTATGTGACCAATGAAACCTTCGATCTGGTGATGTCGATCACATTGCTTTTGATGATCGTTATCGGTGGCTTAGGCTTCATTCACGGTGCTTTCTTTGGGGCGATCGTTGTGGGGATCATTCCTGTCGCAATCGCCAACGGACGAACTTTTCTGGCAACAACGTTTGATGTGAACATCAACGTGCCGGGCCTTGAGAGCGCGCTGTTTGCGTTCATCCTTGTCTGTTTTATCCTGTTTGAACCAATGGGGCTTTATGGCCGTTGGCTTAAGATTCGCACCTATTTTGAGCTGTTCCCCTTCTACCGCAAGGACATGTTCAAACGTCAGAAATCCTACCTCAAGACGGATCGTGTACAATGAGCTTGCTTGAAATTGAAAACGTCACACTACGCTTTGGTGGTCTTGTTGCCGTCGACAACGTCTCGCTCAAAGTGGAAGAAGGCGAAGTCTTCGCATTAGTTGGACCAAACGGCGCTGGCAAATCCACAATATTCAACCTGATCTCGCGCTTTTACGATCCTGCCGAAGGACACATCCGCTTTGATGGCAACGATCTGCTGAAAAGTACCGCAGATCAGGTGCCCAGCTTTGGGGTTGCGCGCACGTTTCAGAATATTGAACTTTTCGAACAGGCGACTGTTTTGCAAAACTTGTTGGTTGGTCGCCATCGGCATCGTCAAACGGGTATGTTTTCGAACATCATCTTTTCGCCCAAGACATACCGCGAAGAGTTGCGCCACCGCGCCGCTGTGGAAGAAGTGATCGACTTTTTGAACCTTCAGCCCTACCGCGACAAGATGATTGGCGGCCTGCCCTACGGTGTACGCAAAGTGGTTGAACTTGGCCGCGCCTTGGCGGCTGAACCAAAGTTGCTGCTGCTGGATGAGCCTGCGTCTGGATTGTCCGTTGAAGAAACCCAAGACATGGCCTTTTGGATTGAAGATATCCAGACACAGATGGGCATCTCCGTAATGATGGTTGAACACGATATGGGATTGGTCTCTGCGGTGTCGGGCCGTGTCATGGCGCTTTCGGATGGCAAGGAATTGGCCACAGGCACTGCTGCCGAAGTGCAATCGCACCCTGCAGTGATCGAGGCCTATTTGGGCACAGGTGACATTTCCAAAACAGGGACATCGCGCGCATGAGTACAAATGCAAAAGAGCCGACAGTCGTTTTGCAGATCGACAATCTTGAGAGCTATTATGGCCCCATTCAAGCCATTCGCGGCGTAAGTCTGAAAGTTCACGAGGGCCAGATTGTTACAGTGCTCGGCGCCAATGGCGCTGGCAAGACAACGCTGCTTAAGACTATTTCAGGTGTGATGGACCCCGAAAAGGGCACCATCAAGATGGATGGAACAGACATTCAATCTCTTGAGCCGGATGCGATTGTGCGGCGTGGCATTGTGCATGTCCCTGAGGGCCGCGAAATTTTCCCGCTTATGACGGTCGCTGAAAACATTGCGATGGGGGCCTACACCCGCAAAGATCGCTCTACGATCAGCGATGATGAGGAAATGGTCTATTCCTATTTCCCGATCCTCAAGGATCGTCGTGCGCAACGCGCCGGTACGTTGTCAGGCGGACAACAGCAGATGCTTGCGATTGGGCGGGGATTGATGTCGCATCCCAAATTGATGCTGCTCGATGAACCCAGCCTTGGATTGTCGCCGTTGCTCACACAAGAGATTTTCGAAATCATTGTGCGCCTGAATAAAGAGCAAAAAGTCACCATGATGTTGGTTGAGCAAAACGCCAAAGTGGCGCTCGAAGCGGCGGATTATGGCTATGTGATGGAGCTGGGCCGCATTGTGATGAACGACAGTGCAGATGTTCTTGCTGCCTCTAAGGACATTCAGGAATTCTATCTTGGCGTCAGTCAGGATGAAAACCAGCGCGGGCAGCGCCGCTGGAAACAGCGCAAGACGTGGCGATAGGGATTGGTTATGACAGATAAACTCCCCCCTCAGGAAAAAGTACACGGTCTGATGATCAATGCGGACCTTTCGCAAGGGCCGTTCTACATTGATGGTATGGACACCACGCCAAAGCTATTTCGTCTGCGCGCGCAGACTCTAGGCAGCCGCACGGCACACCGTGAAAAGACATTTGGCATTTGGCGTTCCCATTCATGGGAAGACTACTACACACGCGCAAAGCATCTTGGCCTTGGTTTGGTATCGCTGGGTCTCAAACGTGGTGAAGTCGTCTCGATTCTATCCGAAGACAACAAAGAATGGATGTACACCGACATGGGTGTGCAATCAGTCGGCGGTATTTGTTCAGGCGTCTATACGACGGATTCAGCTTCGCAATTGGAATACCTTATTAACAACTCTGACAGTCGTTTTCTGATTGTTGAGAATGATGAACAGTTGGACAAGTTTTTGCATGTCCGCGCGCAAATGCCCGATTTGATCAAGGTCATCGTGATTGATCGCGAAGGTCTGCATGGCTTCAATGACCCCCAGATCATGTTCATTGATGAGCTTTATCAGATTGGCGCAGACTAT
>JAHEGL010000118.1 GCA_024645145.1 Planktotalea sp. | reverse complement strand
ATCTAGGACGTGGTCCGCACAAGCATTCCGATGCGTTGCAAGGCCTTACTCAGGTCAACATGTTCTTTGAGAATTCTACGCGCACGCAAGCCAGCTTTGAACTCGCCGGCAAGCGGCTTGGCGCGGATGTGATGAACATGGCGATGCAGGCCAGCTCGATCAAAAAGGGCGAAACCCTGATTGATACCGCAATGACTTTAAATGCCATGCACCCCGATTTGTTGGTGGTGCGACACCCACATTCAGGCGCGGTTGATCTGCTTGCTCAAAAAGTAAATTGCGCTGTTCTGAACGCAGGCGATGGCCGTCATGAACACCCGACCCAAGCTTTGCTGGACGCGCTCACAATACGACGCGCGAAAGGTCGCCTACACCGCCTGTCCATCGCGATTTGCGGTGATATTGCTCATTCACGCGTCGCGCGGTCCAACATCATGTTGCTCGGCAAAATGGAGAACCGCGTGCGCCTTATCGGTCCGCCGACCTTGATGCCAAGCCAGATAAACGAGTTCGGCTGCGAAGTGTTCGAAGACATGCGCGAAGGGCTCAAAGACGTCGATGTTGTCATGATGCTCCGCTTGCAGAAAGAGCGGATGGATGGCGGCTTTATCCCGTCCGAGCGTGAGTATTACCACCGCTACGGGCTCGATGCTGAAAAGTTGAGCTACGCCAAACCCGACGCCATCGTGATGCACCCGGGCCCTATGAACAGAGGCGTTGAAATTGATGGCGACATTGCTGATGACATCAACCGTTCTGTGATCCAAGAACAGGTTGAAATGGGCGTTGCCGTGCGTATGGCCGCGATGGACCTTTTGGCACGCAACAGGCGCAGCCAACCCAAAGGTGTCATGGTATGAGCACGCAAATGCGCATTACGGCCACAGAGCACGGCATTGTTCGGCTCTTCGCGATCGAAACCGCGCAAGCGTTTGATCACGATGCACTCTGCGCAGCCTTGGGTATCGAAACTCTCGAACCCAGACACGTAGACATGATCACGCTCAAAGACCTCGATGAGCTCGGACTAGAGGGCTATCTCGCGCTTGGCATGGGAATCGAACCTTCAGAAATCGAAGCCCTGCGTCCCCAGATCAAAGCGCTCAAAGGTGATGTTGTCCTCATCCGCTCCGCCGCCTTTGGAACACAGGCCGTCACGCTAAACCCAAAGGCCCCGTTGCGCTGGATCGCGAGTTTTGGCGAGGTGCCCCTCGACACAACATCAACCCCGATGAAAACCGCGTCTGCACAAGGGACAGTATCAGGCACGACGCCTTCCGATAGACCGTCCAACACCAAAGTGCTGTTTTGGATTTTGGCCGCTTTCGCGCTTATCGTCGCGATTACAATTTCAATGTTCATCCGGATCACCCCATAGGAGATCACACTAATGCAAGAGCCAAAAGACCCTAGAATGTCAGGTCGCGTCGCCTCGATCGTGCTGATCTTGCTGGCACTTTTTGTCATCATGCTGGTTTGGATCGCATAAGATGACCGCACAAACACCTGCAGGCTGGGACGGCATTCTGGACGAGGATGAAACAATCCTATGGCAGGGACGAACCGATGCTGGCTTGGTACTAAAAGATCTTAAACTCCTGAGCGCTTTGCATGGCCTGTTTTTCATGGGTTTTTCGCTCTATTGGATGACGCTCGCTTCGGAACTCGGCACTCATTATGGCGGATCAGGCGTCGAAGGGTTCTTGCCCATGATACTCCCTCTGTTTGGTTTGGTGTTCTTTATGTTGGGGTTTTACAATGGGTTGGGTCACATCTTTTGGGATGCCTATTTGCGCTCAAAAACACACTATACTTTGACCTCCAATCGCGCATTTGTTGCAACAGCTCACCCAAGCAAAGGCAAACTGCTTACAGATTATAAAATCGATACACATACCATTATCACGCTCAAAGCCGGCCCTCCCGATAGTATCTTTTTCAAGAGCGAGAAAATTGGCTTCAAACGTATCGAAGACGGCCGCAAAGTTCATAAACTTATGCGGCAAGTTCAGGAAAATTCACAATGATCACACGCTTCATCAACGCTCGACTGATTGATCCTGAAACCGGAACTGATACGCTCGGTGAGTTAAGTGTTTCTTCAGGTTTAATCTCGTCAAATTCTGCGCAACCCGTTGATACTGAAGCAAATAGGTTTCGCCGCGAAACCTCCGACGATGAAACGGTTGTGGATTGTATAGGCAAATGCCTTGCCCCTGGCATCATCGATATTGGCGTAAAAGTATGCGAGCCGGGTGAGCGTCACAAAGAAAGCTATCGTAGCGCTGGTCTTGCTGCTGCTGCGGGGGGCGTCACCACAATGGTCACACGCCCGGACACATCGCCCGCGATTGACAGTCCTGAAGTGCTGGAGTTCGCCCGCCGCCGCGCCAATGAAGCCGCCCCCGTCAATGTCCTTGTTATGGCTGCCCTAACAAAAGGGCGCGAAGGGCGCGAAATGACCGAGATTGGTTTCTTGCAAGACGCAGGCGCCGTCGCCTTTACAGATTGTGATCATGTTGTGCGCGACACAAAGGTCTACAGTCGTGCTTTAACCTACGCGCGCTCGCTTGGCGCACTTGTAATTGCTCATATTCAGGAACCAACGCTCAGCGACGGTGCTGCCGTCACCTCTGGAAAATTCGCATCCCTTCGTGGTTTGCCAGGTGTGTCGCCAATGGCAGAACGCATGGGCCTTGATCGCGATATCGCTCTGATTGAAATGACAGGCGCACGCTATCATGTGGATCAAATCACGACGGCGCGCGCCCTCCCCGCTCTGGAGCGCGCTAAAGCCAACGGCCTCGACATTTCAGCAGGCGTTTCGATCCACCACCTCACGCTCAATGAACTCGACGTCGCTGACTATCGCACCTTCTTCAAGGTAAAACCCCCGCTTCGTTCTGAGGATGACCGCCTCGCTGTGATCGAGGCCCTTGCGGCTGGCACGATTGATCTTGTCTCGTCCATGCACACGCCGCAAGATGAAGAAAGCAAACGCCTGCCTTTTGAAGAAGCCGCGTCAGGGGCGGTCGCAATGGAAACGCTGCTCCCCGCTGCGATGCGCCTTATCCACAATGAACATATGGATCTGCCAACCCTGTGGCGCGCGCTCAGCCTTGCGCCCGCGAACCGCTTGGGCCTCTCCTCTGGCCGCCTCAGCGTTGGTGCTCCTGCTGATCTTGTTCTTTTTGATCCTGATGCACCTTTCATCATGGACCGCTTCAACCTTCGCAGCAAATCCAAAAACACACCCTTTGACGGCGCGCGTATGCAAGGTAAGGTCATCGCAACCTACGTTGCCGGCCAACCCGTGTTTGAAAGTGAATAGATGCCAGCTATCGAAACCAGCTTAACGGCTTTGCTGATCTGGGCCATTCTTGGTTACCTGTTTGGCTCCATTCCCTTTGGAATTTTAATCTCGCGCACGATGGGCCTTGGAAACCTGCGCGATATTGGCTCGGGCAATATCGGGGCTACAAATGTTTTGCGCACAGGCTCTACACCCGCGGCCTTCGCGACCCTTGTTCTGGATGGTGCCAAGGGCGCGGTCGCAGCCCTCATTGCGCGCGCAATGGCAGGTGAAGATGCGGCGCAAGCGGCGGGCTTGATGGCGCTTATTGGCCATTGCTACCCGATTTGGCTGAAGTTCAAAGGCGGTAAAGGCGTTGCAACCTTTCTTGGCCTCTTGCTTGCACTTAGCTTCCCGGTTGGTGCTGCAAGCTGCGCAACTTGGCTGCTGGCCGCCGCGCGTAAACGTATTTCATCGCTCGCAGCCCTTGCCGCGGCAGGCACATCAACATTTTGGATGACACTGCTGGGATATCCCGAAGGGTTTGTTTTAGGGGTCTTTCTGACAATTCTGATATTCTGGCGCCACAAAGCCAATATTACCCGCCTGCGCGCTGGGACAGAGCCGAAGATAGGCAAGTAAACACTATGCTGCATCGGCTTGTGCCTCGGCAAAGCAATGCTCCTTTTTCCGTCCCACCCGTCGCATTCATCTGCGCTCTCATCGGGGCACCTTTGGTGGTTGCGTTCTTTGGCTTCTTCATCCTCTTGGTCCAGGTTTTTGCGCTTTATTTCGGCGGGCCTTTCTATCTGATCTTTGCCGGACCCACGTTTTATTGGTATCTCAAACGCCGCGTTCCAAACATGCTCGAGATCACACTCCTCGCGCTTGCGCTCAATACATGTGTTTTCGTTTTGCTGCTCGTTTTAGCGTCGCTCAAATCCAATATCTTCAACGTCACTGACATTCTTGTTCTTATGGCGGTTTTGGCAGTCTCATGTCCGCTATTTGGGGCGCAACATTTTGCGCGCTCTATCGCTCTTTCAGCCAAACGTAAGCTCACCCAAACTAGTCTTCATTTTTCCAAAAAACTCCCGCCGGAGGCATCTGCATATTTTAAAAATATGCTCATCAAGCGCGGGCTCTGCCCGCACAACACTCTATCAACTCAAGGAGGCGTGAGTTTCTTCGCGATTGCTTCGACTTCAGCCGCCAAATGCACCAAAGGTAACGTATACTCCAATGCACTGACCTGGGAAATTTCATAGCCCGCCGCCTCATTCAGTTTTGATGCGAGAACCAGATTCACTTGTGCTCTTAGGAAAGTATCGTCCTTTAGTTTTTCACTGTTTATCATCGCCTCTAGTTCGGCCTTGACAGTGCCTTGCATCTCTTTCGACATACTCAAATACCCCAATCGCTACTCAGGGCTAGCTAAAGATATCCCGAACAATGTCTTGTCACGTACTTACGTGAGGCGGCTAGATCTTAATGAAACCGCTGCCAATGCCCCTGATCGCGGCACTGGTCCGATCATTTACCTTTAATTTTCATAGATACGGCGCACATGCGCATCAATCGTGTGCGGTGACACTGAAAGAATGGAAGCAATCACAGAATTGCTTTTACCCCGAGCAAGCCAACGCAGTATCTCTTGTTCACGCTTGGTCAACTCCACCGCTGCCGTTTCATCGTTGCGCAACATACAAGCGCGCAAATGCCCCGCTTGCGCGACACATTGGATCGTCCAAATAGATTTTGGCGAAAGTTCCAACTTACCTGGCC
>JAHEGL010000117.1 GCA_024645145.1 Planktotalea sp. | reverse complement strand
TAAGCGCCAGAAGAGCTTTCGATAAACCAGCAAGGGGATCGTTTCGCCAATGCGATCTCTTTGATCGGATCAGAGATTAACCTGGCTGACATGAAACGCTTGGTCAGGGTACTTTCGCCTATGAAGCGCTTGAGCACGTCGTTTCGCTTCCGCGCTGGGTCTAGTGAGCTAGATGCGCAATCGCTGTCCAACGTGCAGCAGCTCGCCCGCGCGATCGAGACGGGTGTTTATGACGAGCGCTCTGTCAGTTTTGTCGGCTTCAGCGATGGGCAAGGGCCTGCGGATGGGAACAAGCAGATTGCACTCAGGCGCGCCAATACTGTCTTGGCAGCGGTGAAGAAGGCTGCTGAGACGGTTGATCTCGACACGCTCAACATCTCCGTCGAGGCCTTTGGCGAAGCCTTGCCCATGGCCTGTGATGATAGCGCTTGGGGCAGACAAGTGAATCGCCGCGTTGAGGTTTGGGTCCGCTAGAGCAACCCTTTACTGACAAAGCTGGTTTCACCGCTTGCGCCAATGATGAGATGATCGCGAAGCGTGATCGAGAGACTATCTGCTGCTTGTTTGATTAGCTTGGTCATTTCGATATCGCTCGGTGACGGGTTAGGATCGCCAGAAGGATGGTTGTGTACAAGGATGATTGCGCAAGAATTAAGCTCTAACGCGCGTTTGAGCACTTCACGCGGATAGACAGGGACGTGGTCGACGGTGCCAATGCCCATCACTTCATCGGCAATCAACATGTTGCGACGATCCAGATAAAGCACATGAAATTCTTCCGTCTCTTTATGGGCGAGTGCTGTGCGACAATACGTGAGCACCGCGTCCCAGCTAGAGATAAGCGGACGATGCGCAATACGTGCTTTTGCCATGCGCTTAGCCGCGCCAAACACCAGCTTAAGGTCCTGCGTAGCGACAACACCGATGAGCGCCTCTAGGCGAGCGGTATCTGCGGCAAGTGCGCTGGCGATATCCCCGAACTCTGAAAGAACTTTTTTGGCGGTAGGGCATGTGTCTTTGCGAGGAGATGCATGCAGCAATAAAAGCTCAAGCATTTCTGCATCGCTAAGATGCTCGGCGCCGTGATTTTGAAAGCGCACTCGAAAGGCAACATGATGATCACGCAGCTTAGTGTCATAAAGCCCAAGGCGTTTGCGCGCCTTTTCATCCGAAAGACGCGGGTTAAAAGCGTGGGCGGCGATGTCGGTGAACTGTGTGTGTTGCATACTCATGACAACAGTGATCACCCGATTCGATAAATTTTTAATTAACTAACGAGTGGGTCCAATAAAAAGCCCGACACAGCATAGCTGGCCGGGCTCATATTTGTATGTGAAAGCGCTTAGCCTTTCATGCCATCCCAAAAAGACTTTACTGTCGAAAAGAAGCTTTTGCTTTCCGGGTTATTATCCTCAGAAAGGTCTTCGAATTCTTTCAGTAGTTCTTTTTGACGACTCGTTAGATTGACGGGTGTTTCCACAGCCAGCTCAATGAACATATCTCCGATGCCGCCGCCACGTAGTGCAGGCATCCCTTTGCTGCGTAGACGCATCTGTCGGCCCGATTGACTACCGGCCGGGATTTTCACGCGGCTACGGCCACCATCAATTGTTGGCACTTCAATGTCACCACCCAGCGCAGCTGAGGCCATAGAGACAGGGACATTGCAGAACAGGTTTACACCTTCGCGTTCAAACAGTTTGTGTTTGGACACTTCGATGAAGATATAAAGATCACCTGATGGACCACCGCGCATGCCTGCTTCGCCCTCACCGGACAAGCGTATGCGAGTACCTGTTTCAACACCTGCAGGTATGTTCACGCTGAGTGCGCGTTCTTTCTCAACACGGCCTTGGCCAGAGCAAGATTTACATGGGTTCTTGATGATCTGGCCCATGCCAGAACACGTCGGACACGTCCGTTCAACCGTGAAGAAACCCTGCTGCGCGCGCACTTTACCCATGCCAGAACAGGTAGGGCAATTTGTTGGCTCTGCGCCGCCGTCTGCACCAGTGCCTTCGCAGCTGGTACAATTCACAGCGGTTGGAACGTTGATCGTCTTTTGCAGTCCACTGAAGGCTTCTTCGAGCGTAACGCGCATGTTGAAGCGAAGATCAGAACCGCGCGCTGCACGATTACGACCACCGCCGCCGCGCTGACCGCCGCCCATGAAATCACCGAACAAATCATCGAAAACGTCTGAAAATGCGGATGAAAAGTCGCCCTGACCACCGCCTGGACGACCGCCACCACCACCCGTGCCACCTTCGAATGCAGCGTGACCATAGCGGTCATATGCTGCTTTCTTCTCAGGATCCTTTAGAATTTCATGGGCTTCATTGGCTTCTTTGAATTGCTCTTCCGCCTTGGGATTATCGGAATTGCGATCTGGATGGAGTTCTTTGGCTTTCTTGCGATAGCCTTTTTTGATTTCATCCGCAGACGCGCCTTTGGCGACGCCCAGGACATCATAATAGTCTCGTTTTGACATAACACTCCCCCTTTGAGGAAACGCATTGGGCCGACCCGGTTAAGCAGGCCGGCCCATTAGGGTGAGATCACGCGAGGTGCGTGACTTACCCGCGTTTTTTGTCGTCGTTCAGATCTTCGAAGTCGGCATCAACGATGTCGTCATCTTCGGGTCCAGCGTCTGCGGCCATCGGCTCGTCATCTGCTTCGTCTTGCGACGCTTTGTAGATGGCTTCGCCCAGCTTCATTGCTGCTTCTGTGACGTTCTGAATGCCGGACTTAATCTTGTCTGCATTCTCTGTCTCCAGATCATCGTTAAGCGCAGAAATCGCCAATTCGATTGCTTCGATCGTTGTTGGATCAACCTTGTCTGCATGCTCTTCCATTGACTTTTCAGTCGAGTGGATGAGGCTTTCCGCTTGGTTTTTCGCTTCGATCAATTCGCGACGCTCTTTATCCGCATCCGCATTCTCTTCCGCGTCCTTGACCATCTTTTCGATTTCATCATCAGATAGACCGCCAGAGGCTTGGATCGTGATCTTCTGCTCTTTACCCGTGCCCTTATCCATCGCGCCGACAGCAACGATGCCGTTTGCGTCGATGTCAAATGTTACTTCGATCTGTGGTAGGCCACGTGGTGCCGGTGGGATGCTCTCAAGGTTAAACTGACCGAGCATTTTGTTGTCGCTCGCCATTTCGCGCTCACCTTGGAAAACACGGATCGTCACAGCGTTCTGGTTGTCTTCTGCTGTCGAGAAAATCTGGCTCTTCTTCGTCGGGATCGTCGTGTTGCGGTCGATCAAGCGTGTGAACACGCCGCCGAGCGTTTCGATACCCAAGGACAATGGTGTGACGTCGAGAAGAACAACGTCTTTAACGTCACCCTGAAGAACACCCGCCTGAATGGCAGCACCCATCGCAACAACCTCGTCAGGGTTCACACCCTTATGTGGTTCTTTACCGAAGAACTTTGTCACTTCTTCAACAACGCGTGGCATACGTGTCATACCACCAACAAGGACGATTTCGTCGATGTCGGATGTGGACAGGCCTGCATCCTTAAGCGCCGCCTGGCATGGCTTAATGGACGCTTTGATCAAATCGGAGACGTGGCTTTCCAGCTTCGCACGCGTCAGCTTCAGAACCATGTGAAGTGGCTGACCACCCTTTGGGTCCATAGAGATAAACGGCTGGTTGATCTCTGTCTGGTTTGCGGAGGACAGCTCGATCTTCGCCTTTTCAGCCGCTTCTTTCAAACGCTGAAGCGCCATCTTGTCTTGCGTCAGGTCAACGCCGTTCTCTTTTTGGAACTGGTCCGCAAGGTAAGCAACGATGCGCATGTCAAAGTCTTCACCACCAAGGAACGTATCACCGTTGGTGGACTTTACTTCGAACAGGCCGTCGTCGATCTCAAGGATGGTTACGTCGAATGTACCACCACCAAGGTCATAGACCGCGATTGTCTGTGTCTCTTCTTTATCAAGGCCGTATGCCAACGCGGCCGCTGTCGGCTCGTTGATGATGCGCAGCACTTCGAGGCCAGCGATCTTGCCGGCGTCTTTTGTCGCTTGGCGCTGTGCGTCGTTGAAGTACGCAGGTACGGTGATAACCGCTTGCGTGACGTCTTCGCCGAGATAGCTTTCAGCGGTTTCTTTCATTTTACCAAGGATGAACGCAGAGATCTGGCTCGGGGAATACTTCTCACCCTTTGCTTCGACCCACGCGTCGCCATTGCCACCGCTCACAACGGAGAAGGGCAGGTTTTTCATGTCTTTCTTGAGGTGCTCGTCGTCAAAACGGCGACCAATCAGGCGTTTCACGCCAAAGACTGTGTTGTCTGGGTTTGTGACGGCCTGGCGTTTTGCCGGCTGGCCGACTAGGCGCTCGTCATCTGTGAAAGCAACGATCGACGGTGTCGTGCGCGCGCCTTCAGCGTTTTCAATCACGCGTGGCTGTGAGCCGTCCATGATAGAAACGCAGCTGTTTGTCGTTCCAAGGTCAATACCAATTACTTTGGCCATGTTTTTGATCCCTTTTTCTGTTCAAGGCGATGTCACGAGACGCAAACCCGTTATGGCATCTGCGCCCCGATTGGTTAGCTGATCTGCGGTGGTGCAGTTCAACGTTCGAGCGGTATATAGGGAGCGTGTATGGGTGCTGCAAGGATTGTGCGTGACTCATTTAGAGAATTTACACATTAGCTGCGAATTTTTTGCATTTAGGGTCAATAGGGAGTTAATCAAACCTTGGAAAAGCTAAATTTACGCGGTTTCGAGATTTACAAAGGTTTGCTCGATTTTGAGGCGCAACAGCTTTTGCTGACCGCGATGTGAGAGGTCGCAAAGGGTGCACCCATGTTTTCGCCGATGACCCCTTATGGCAAACCTATGCGCGTCAAGAAGACGTCTGCAGGCAAGTATGGATGGGTGTCTGATCGCACTGGCTACCGGTATTCTGAGACGCATCCAGAAGGAATGGTGTGGCCTGATATACCCGAAGAAGCGCTTGATATCTGGCATCGCGTGAGCGGTTCACATCA
>JAHEGL010000466.1 GCA_024645145.1 Planktotalea sp. | reverse complement strand
ATCGTGTGATGCAGGCCAGCTTTAAGCGTTATGGTTTGAAGTTGGAGACAGATGAAATTGCCCGACTATTTGTAGGCGGTACGATGCAAGGGGCGATGAACAGCGAGATAAAGCTGGGCGCTGCTTTGCCAAAAGATTGGTTGGATCTGATTTATCAAGAAATATTCGCAGCATTAGAGCAAGAGGTCGAAGTGATCCCTCGTGCGATCGCTGTACTGAATATTTTGGACGCTGCTGGCATTCCTTATGCTATCGGCTCGAACGGGCCGCATGCCAAAATGGACGTCACGCTCACGCGGACAGGTCTCAAAGAGCGTCTCGCAGGGCGCATCTATTCGCGTGAGGATGTGCCAAATGCAAAGCCTGCCCCCGACGTTTACTTGCATGCGGCCAAGCAAGCAGGCATCGCACCCGCACGTTGCGTGGTGATTGAAGACAGTGCAAGTGGCGCCAAAGCGGGCGTGGCTGCTGGGATGCGCACCTATGGGTTTTACGGTGAAACCCCGAAAGAACGGCTTGCCCCGATCTGTGATGAACTGTTTGGCGATATGAAAGACTTGCCCAAACTGTTTGATCTATAGAGAATTTCTGGGGTGCAGGCGGTCAAAGACCTGCACCCCATCTTCCGTGCCAGACGTCTGCGTGATTGGGTTAACCTGGACGGAAGGTCTCGCGGTTTGGAGTCTGCCTTAGCCGCCGAGATCAGGGAGAACACCGGCTACAACGGCGTCCTTAAGTTCTTGTTCTGTCAACGCGCCATCGCCATTGGCATCAGCCAAAGTAAACTGTTCCTCGTTGATTTCAGGGTAGGCTGCTTTCATCTCGTCCATACTGAGCATTTTGTCGTCATTCGCGTCTGCGTCCGACATGGCAAAGCTCGCGCTTGCAAGGGTGAGTGCGGCTTTGAGGTACATGAGTAGTCTCCTTTCTAGTGAGGCGCGTTGTAATACAGCGCGTAAAAGGAGCATGGACATAGCCGAGCGAGAACACATCGCTGGTGTTCAAAAACAAGTTTTTGGCTGAGGTTCGCGTGTTTGCAGTAATACGATCAGCGGTGAAACGCAGAACCAAACGCGGGCTTTGCATGTCGGCTATTCTAAGCCGATAGTTTAACACAATATGCGCAAAAACCTGCGACAAACAAAGACCCCCAGCAAATTTAACTGCCGGGGGTCTTCTTTTCAGAGAGGCGTGGATCGCTTACATCTTGGGCATGATCACCGCGTCAATGACGTGAATTACGCCGTTGGATGCTTCAATATCTGCAGCTGTGACGTTTGCACCGCCAACAGTTACACCACCTTCTGTTTTGATCTCGACATCCGTGCCTTGCACGGTCGTCGCCATCATACCATCGCTGAGGTCAGCAGCCATAACTTTGCCTGCAACAACGTGGTAAGTCAGGATCGCTGTTAGCTGATCTTTGTTCTCTGGCATCAGGAGTGTTTCAACCGTGCCCTCTGGCAATGCTGCGAAAGCTTCATCTGTTGGCGCGAATACTGTGAATGGACCGTCGCCTTTCAGTGTGTCGACAAGACCTGCGGCCTGAACAGCTGCAACAAGCGTACCGAATGTGCCGGCACCAACTGCTGTATCAACGATGTCTTTGGAATGTCCGCTTGCGAACGCAGGGCCAGAGATCCAAGCAGCGGCAGTAAGTGCGAGGTAAGTTCTACGTAGCATATGTATATCCTATCAAAAGTTTAGACCAATACCGTGGTTGTTATTGATAGGGATACAGGGTGTTTTGTGCCTTGGATCAACGGGGATTTTCGCCGATCGGGGTTGACGAATTAAGGAGCGCGCTAAGCAAGCACCTTTGTTCGGGGCCACTCACTTTCTTGTTATAAGACGTCAGCTCGATGTTATTGATTTTATACAATTTTGCGTAGTTATACGCCCGTTATATTCACATTCTTTCTCTTGTGAGTATCACGAGAATTGGACACACTCGGCGTAATGGGCGTGGAATATCCGCGCCACTGTAAATGATCTTGGAGATGAATGATGGGATTTGCGATGAATGTGCTGGATACGCTGGCGATTTTGTTCGCCTGTGTCGTCGGTGTGCTGGTATTGGTCGCGCTGGTTCTCTTTGTGTTGGATCGTTTGCAAACTGAAGATGCTATTCGACGCAACTATCCAGTAATTGGGCGCTTCAGGCATTTGTTTTCGACGCTGGGTGAATTTTTTCGCCAATACTTTTTTGCGATGGATCGCGAAGAATTACCATTTAACCGCGCACAGCGCGAATGGGTAAAGCGCGCGGGAGAGGGCAAAGGCAATACTGTCGCTTTTGGCTCCACTCGCAATTTAAATGTTATCGGGACGCCAATCTTTGCGAATGCCGCTTTTTCTCCGTTGGATGACCAGTTCTCTAGTTCTGAACCCATGATTATAGGGACTGACACACGCACGCCTTTCGCAGCAAAGAGCTTCTTCAATATTTCTGGCATGAGTTACGGTGCAATTTCCAAGCCGGCAGTCCAAGCGTTGAGCCGAGGTGCTCATGAAGCAGGGATTTGGCTCAACACAGGCGAGGGCGGGCTTAGTCCGTACCATCTGGAAGGGAAATGCGATGTTGTCTTTCAGATCGGCACGGCGAAATACGGTGTGCGCGATCCTGAGGGTGGCCTGAACGATGATAAATTGCGCGCGGCTGCGGCACATGAAAACGTCAGAATGTTTGAAGTCAAACTGGCGCAGGGCGCAAAACCGGGCAAAGGCGGCATCCTACCGGGGGCGAAGGTCACAAAGGAAATTTCTGAAATACGAGGTATTGCTGAAGGCACAGATAGTCTATCGCCCAACCGTCATTTGGATGTGGATGATTGGGGGGATTTACTGGATCTGATTGCGCATATGCGTGATGTGACGGGCAAGCCGGTTGGTATAAAAACTGTGGTGGGTACAGAAGCAGGTATCCAAGGCTTGTTTGACGAGATCAATCTGCGTGGTGCAGCGTCTGCGCCTGATTTCATCACGATTGACGGGGGTGAGGGTGGCACAGGTGCTGCACCCATGCCTTTGATCGACTTGGTTGGTATGTCCATTCGTGAGGCCCTGCCGATCGTGGTGGATATGCGCAATAGTGCTGGCCTTCAGGATCGCATCCGTATCGTCGCAAGTGGCAAATTGGTGAACCCCGGCGATCTTGCTTGGGCGTTGGCTGCGGGGGCGGATTTCATTACCTCTGCGCGTGGCTTCATGTTTTCGCTTGGGTGCATTCAAGCGTTAAAGTGCAACAAGAACACATGCCCCACGGGGATAACCACACATGATAAGCGGTTCCAAAAAGGGTTGGTGGTTGAAGATAAATATAAACACGTAGCCCGCTATGCCAAAAGCCTCGTGAAAGAGGTCGAAACCATCGCCCATTCTGTTGGTGTCACTGAACCACGTCAGCTACGTCGCCATCATGTGCGACTGATGCAGGACAATGGGCGGTCCGAGCTGATGTCGAAGCTTTATCCCCCTGTCGAACCCGCCTCAGTTGCCGCCGAGTAGATTGCGCAGTCCATTCCCAAGCTCACGCTCAAGTGCGCCTTTGGCGGCGTCTTGCACCCTTTGTTGTTGGGCTTGATCCAGTTTCAACTTGTCTGCTGCGCGCTGTGCTGCTTTGCGCGTAGCTTCTTCCACTTTCGCTTTTGCGCGATCTTCTAACTTTTTCGCTTCGGCTTGTGCTTGCGCGCGCAGCTTGGCTTTCTCCGCTTCTGCCTTGTCGCGCAGCTTTTGCTTTTCGCGTTCAATTTCTTGGCGAGCCTGCTCTTCAAGCTTTTTGCGCTCGTTCTCAAGGTTAAGGGCCGCTTGCAGGTCAGGGCGCACGGAAACGTTTGCCCAAGGTCCTTTGATGCGTACAGGTATTTCAATCCGATCTTGCTCGCCTACGTTGTTCACGACAGGGGTGAGTAGGTAATCAATCGTCTGTGCACCAAGATTAATGTTGCCTTCGCCGCGCGCTTCAACGCGCCCGGTTTTGGCACTGAGATCATCGTTGCGCAGGTTACCGTTTTTCAGAACACCGCTGGCTTGCAAGTTTTCAAATGAAGTGCGCCGTGCATTAGCGTTGCCTTGGCGAATAAGGCCCTCCAGATCGATGCCTGCAATTTCACCTTGCGGCACGGACATCGCAATATCACCGCTGAGCGAGCGCATGATTGCATCAAGAGAATTACCAACGCCCAAGAATTTCAGGTTCAAATTGCCGTTGCCGCTGATTTTATCAATATCTGCGAGCGCAGTCAGTAATGGGCCAAGCGCGATTGAGTTCGCGCGCAAATCACCGCCAACCGACAACCCTTTTCGATTGTTGGCCACCAGCTGCCCGCCAAACCGTCCTTGATAAGCGTTAAGATCATTGATCGACACGACAGCGCGGGCGCGATCAATGCTGACCCCAAGATCAGCAGCGCCAAGTTTGATCTTCCCGAGGTTTATGGAGCTTGCTTTGAGGTTAATGTTGCCATTCAAAGCGCTCAGAGTGCTGGCATCAATTGAGTCCTTGGACCAACCAGAGCCTGCAGAACTTTCGCTGCTTGTGTCGTCGTCTGGATTAAGCGCGCTTAGATCAAGATTACCAGCTTGTAGGGTCGCATTGATGTTGGGAACGCTACCAGCCAAGTTTACAGAAACACCGCCCGTAAGTGTATTTTGATCAAGTGAGACTTTAAGCCCAGTGAGATCGAGCTGATTAGATTTAAACGAAAGCCCGGTGCTAGCGCTGATCGCTTGACCGAAGCCTTTTGGCAAATCAGGCGCGCTTTGCCCCAGTGCCCGCATTAAACTTGCAGTACTGGGAACATTTGCGTTGATGGTGCCGGATACATTGGGCGTGCTGCCCGATAGCGCAAGGTCAATTGCACCGGAAAGGTTTGCACCTGCGAGTGTCGCGCTCAGATTGCGCAGATTGGCGGTTATATTGCTACCTTGAATGCGCGCATTGATGTTGGATTTCAGGGATGGCGCTGCATTTGCAGAAAGTCCAAAGTTGCTCAAAGGTTGCCCAACAAGTGTGGCGGCGCGCGCAACATCGGGTAGGTTCACAGCAAGATTTGCGGTCACATCCGGAATGCTATTCTTCAGGGCAATATTTGCATTGCCAGAGATACGCGCATCTTC
>JAHEGL010000463.1 GCA_024645145.1 Planktotalea sp. | reverse complement strand
GCCAATCAGTAAACTCATACGATACATCATATTGATCAGGGTCGCACCAATGCGCTGCTTTTGCTGCACCTGCGAGAGCCATGCGGTGAAAAAAGCGCCCGTCTTCAAAGTATACGTCAACGCCGTCTTCCCCTGCTCGCCAAAGATAGCACCGCTCTGCTGTCATTGAAGGCGCGGTCCCCATCTTTAATTGGCCAGATTCGCGATAAAGCCAATGATCAGCCCCATCTGAAATGTCCGCAACGCCCGTGAAAACCACCTGTTGCCCAATCAACGCATCAAAGATGTTTCGCTCTATTGTCCAACGGCGCAAAAAGTTCTGAGGTGTCAAAGTCATTTGCGGATCGTTCCGAAACTTACGTCGTCATAGGCGCCTGTAAATCGCACTTGGTCTTCAAACACGGCAACATCATAACAACCCCAAAAATCACGCGGCGGCCACTGGCTGCAATATTGATCGTTTTCCACCCGCCAATTGCCCCAGCTGTCCGCCACCGCATTATAAAGCGTCTTGCCACTGGCTCTGAAGTCCTGCCACGCGTTGTCATATTCCAAGGTCAGACCAATCAAAGCATCGGTAATCTCTGGTCCGGAAAGCTTGCGCCAATCTTCTTGCTCCTGTGCCAGCGCAGCAATAGCAAAACACACCAAAATTCCAACGTGGATGCCAAAGCGTCTCATCTTGCCCTCCTCGCTTGAACCACAATCGCGCGCAGACTAAGAGAGCGTAACGCAAGCTGAAAGTCACAAAAGGACAATCGCGCATGATCCCTCGTTATTCCCGCCCCGACATGGTCGCTATCTGGTCGCCAGAGAGCAAATTTCGCATTTGGTATGAGATTGAAGCCCATGCCTGTGACGCGATGGCCGATCTTGGTGTGATCCCGCGTGAAAACGCCACCGCCGTTTGGAAAGCTAAGGACGTTGAATTTGATGTCGCGCGCATTGATGAAATCGAAGCGGTCACAAAGCACGACGTTATCGCATTCCTGACCCATCTTGCAGAACATGTTGGCTCTGAAGAAGCACGCTTTGTGCATCAGGGCATGACCAGCTCCGACGTACTCGACACATGTTTCAACGTCCAGTTGGTACGTGCAGCTGACATCCTGATCGAAGACACCAAGGGTTTGCTCGCCGCGCTAAAGCGCCGCGCGATGGAGCATAAAAACACCATCCGCATCGGTCGCAGCCACGGCATTCACGCAGAACCTACGACAATGGGCCTCACCTTTGCGCGTTTTTATGCGGAAATGGATCGCAACCTTGCACGCCTCAAAGTGGCACGTGATGAAATCGCGACAGGTGCTATCTCAGGTGCTGTCGGCACATTTGCCAATATTGACCCCGCTGTTGAAGAGCATGTCTGCGCACAACTTGGCCTGTCCCCTGAACCGATCTCAACGCAAGTCATTCCACGCGATCGTCATGCTGCATTCTTTGCAGCGCTCGGGGTTGTCGGGTCCTCTATCGAAAACATCTCTACAGAAATTCGTCACATGCAACGCACAGAAGTGCTTGAAGCGGCTGAATTTTTCTCCATGGGGCAAAAGGGTTCATCGGCCATGCCGCATAAGAAGAACCCTGTTTTGACGGAAAACCTGACGGGTCTTGCGCGTCTTGTGCGTATGGCGGTTATTCCCGCCATGGAAAACGTAGCGCTATGGCATGAACGCGATATTTCGCACAGTTCGGTAGAGCGCAACATCGGGCCAGATACGACGATCACCCTTGATTTCGCACTCGCGCGGTTGACCTCTGTGATCGACAAGCTCTTGGTTTACCCAGAGAATATGATGGCCAACATGAACAAGTTCCCAGGTCTGGTGATGAGCCAACGTGTGCTTTTGGCACTCACACAGGCGGGGACAAGCCGCGAAGATGCCTACCGTCTCGTGCAACGCAACGCCCTTAAGGTTTGGGAAACTGGGTGTGATTTCAAAGAAGAGCTACTGGCAGATGAAGAAGTCGTCGCAGCGCTTGGCGTTGATCAGATCGAAGCGAATTTCGATCTCGGCTATCATACGAAACATGTGGATACGATCTTCCGCAGAGTTTTCGGCGAAAGCTAAGTGCCTGATAGATAGATAGAAGATCATTGGCTGAAGAAAAATGTGACCTCTTCAGCCAATGTTTACAATTTGACGTCAAACACAAAAGCAATCCGTAACGATAAGGCGATTGCATATGCAGTTAGGTCAAATAACACCGGCGAACGCGCAAGCGCTACTGCCCGCGCGCACTGTCACTTCCGCTGAAAAAGCCGCTATTGTCGTGCGCTTTTTGATGAATGAAGGTGCGCATGTTCTAATCGATACACTGCCAGAGGCTTTGCAGGCAAAACTGACTCAACAAATGGGCAGTCTACGCCGGATAGATCGCGCAACACTTGTGAGCGTTATCGAAGAATTTGCCACTGAACTCGAAGAGACTGGCCTGACCTTTCCAAAGGGGGGTGCTGGCGCATTAAGTGAATTAGATGGAAAGATCAGTCCCGGTGCCGCCGCGCGAATTCGTAAGCGCACTGGCGTACGCGCTATCGGTGATCCTTGGGAGCAGCTCTTTGAGCTCGAAGCTGAAAAACTCCTATCGTTAATTGAAGACGAAAGCATCGAGGTTGCTGCGGTGTTACTGTCCAAAATTGACGTGAAGAAAGCAGCGACAATGCTGGGCCAATTGCCAGGCGAGCGCGCGCGACGCATTACATATGCAGTGTCGCAAACCAATTCTGTAACGCCTGATGCTGTGGATCGTATCGGGCGCTCATTGATTTCCCAACTTGATGATGAGCCGATCCTAGCATTTTCAAACAAACCAGAAGAACGTCTTGGCGCAATTCTAAATTCCTCACGCAGCGTGACCCGCGATGAGCCTCTGGATGCCCTCGATGAAGCCGACCAATCGTTTGCAGCAGAGGTGCGCAAAGCCATTTTCACCTTCAAACATATAGCACAACGCGTCGATGAACGCGATGTACCCGCTGTTTTGAAATCTGTGAACAACGATATACTCGTGACAGCCTTAGCAAGTGCGACTGCTCCCACCACGAAAGCGTCTGCTGGCTTCATTTTTGCCAATATTTCGAGCCGCATGTCAGAACAGTTGCGCGAAGCAGTGCAAGAACGCGGCCAAGTCGGTGATGAAGACGGAGAAAACGCGATGGCAGAAGTTGTCACCGCAGTTCGCGATTTGGCGCAGACTGGTGAAATCCTTTTGAAAGAAAGCGAAACAGCTTAATCAATCGGCCAAACGCTAGACAGAGCAATCGCGCTTCGCTAGCTTTAGAATATGGAAAAACATACAAACGGACGCCGATGGCACGATATGGGTGGCCAAGAGGCTGGACCAATCTGTGACGAACAACACGATTTTTCTTTGTGGGAAAAGCGCGTCGATGCATTGATGATTTTGTGCAGCTCGAAAGGGTATTTCACAGTAGATGGCCTTCGACGCGCCCTAGAAGACATGGGCGAGGATGCGTTCGAAACCATGACGTATTATGAGCGTTGGATCGCATCTATCAATCAAAACCTGATTGAGAGCGGAGCCTACACGATCGAAGAACTAGGCGCAAAAATGGCTGACGTTCAGGCACGTGGGGAGACCTATGGCGAAGCAAGTCTCGGATGATGACGCCTATCTCTGAAGATAAGGTGCTGAATGCGGGAACCAAAGTGCGAATTCGCTCGATCATGCCCCCGGGGCACGTGCGTGCGCCAAGTTATCTTCGTGGAAAATCAGGGGTGATCGAGCGCGCGATCGCTCCATTTCCCAACCCAGAACAACTCGCCTATGGCCTACCTGCCAAGAACCAAATGCTCTATCGCGTGCGTTTCAGCGCAGCCGAGATTTGGGGAAAAGCCGCAGAAAAACCAGACGACGTCATAGAAGCAGAAGTTTATGCGCACTGGATAGATGAATTGGACACTGTCGATGCCACATGATCATCATGACCACCTCTCCCCGTCTGGCCACCCTTACCGCAAGGACGATGATACGCCGATAAGTTATTGGCAAAGCATGGAAATTGCCGTGCGCGAATTGCTCGTTGAAAAAGAGATTACCACCTTTGAAGAAATTTCGGCGCAAATCGAAAAGATGGATGCGCGCAGCCCTGCAATTGGCGCCGCAGTGGTGGCACGCGCTTGGATTGATCCTGAATTCAAGGCGCGTTTGTTGGAAAACGGCTCCACAGCGACGGCAGATCTGGGCTTCGATGTCGGACCAATGCATCTGATCGCGCTCGAGAACACTGCCGATACACACAATATCGTCGTGTGCACGCTGTGTTCCTGCTATCCGCGCAATCTTCTTGGTTTACCGCCGGACTGGTATAAATCGCGCGCGTATCGATCACGTACGGTCAAAGAGCCGCGTAAAGTTCTATCTGAATTTGGTGTGACTTTGCCCCAAAGCACCCAAATTCGGGTGCATGATAGCACCGCAGATATGCGTTATGTCGTTATCCCTGCCCGCCCAATCGGGAGCGAGGCTCTAGACGAAGCAGAGCTTGCCAAGCTGGTAACACGCGATTCGATGATTGGCACGGGTTTGGCTTTAACGCCAAACGCTTGAGCATCGCGCGCAAGCGCAGTAAGCCGCCAATATGAAACGCGTCTCGCAGTATTTTGTTAACCTCTTTTTGCGCAGTCTGATCGGGCTCGCGCTGACGCTGCCCTACGCGGCGCGTGTGCGGACAATGGGCTGGCTCGTTGAAAACGTCGTTTCCCCATTGGCAGGGTATCCAAAACGCATCCGCGCAAATCTTAACCATGTGCTCCCAGACTTGCCCGAAACGGAAATTGCGCGACTGTGCAAAGCCGTGCCCAACAATGCCGGCCGCACATTAATCGAATTATATTCCGGCGATGCTTTCGTGCGCCGTGCAATCACAGCACCGATCACAGGCCTCGGCTACGCGGCCCTTGAAGCCGCACGCGCAGATGGGCGCCCTGTGATTCTTGTAACGGGCCACTTTGGAAATTATGATGTAAGCCGCGCCGCGCTGATCGCAAAGGGTCATAATATGGGGGCGTTGTATCGGCGCATGTCGAACCCATATTTCAATGAGCATTACGTTAAGTCGATCACATCAATTGGCACACCGATGTTTGAGCAA
>JAHEGL010000460.1 GCA_024645145.1 Planktotalea sp. | reverse complement strand
TACCGCTTGATGTCATCAGTGTGCTGCTTGGAATCAAGCCTGAGCTACGCGAAAAACTCGCGCGTGCCATCGCTCCGATTTTCAAACCGACGGGTGTCTTGGCGCTCTTGAGCCCGCTACCTGGCCTTTACAAAACACAAAAATTACTTCGCATGGAGATTGAAACGATCAAAGGTGCGCCACGCGATGGGTTGCTCAGCACATTGATCCATGAGCCCAGCAATGACTTGAGTGATGATGAAATTCTCTCGCTCGCGTTCGTCCTCTTTATTGCAGGCCATGAAACCACGCTTCATCTCATCTCCGACGCTGTGTACGCGATCATACAGGGCGCAGAGTTTAGCGATCCGACATCGCGCGCAATCGAAGAGTTTATGCGCTATTTCAGCCCCGTTATGATGACAAAACCTCTATTTGTGCGCAAAACCCACGAACGTTTTGGCCAAACACTTATCAAAGGGGACAAGGTTATCGTTCAGCTCATCGCGGCCAATCATGACCCTGCCCGCTTTGAAAACGCTCAAAACACCGATACCGCCCGCCGCCCGAATGCGCATATCGGTTTTGGTTTTGGTCCACATGTTTGCCTCGGCATGCACTTGGCGCGCGCCGAAGCGCAAATCGCGCTTGAACGCTTATTCGCGCGCTATCCAAACCTTGAACGCACTCCCAAAAAAGCGCTGCCTATCTACAGCCAACGCTACGGGTTTCGCGGAATGAAAGCACTTAAGGTCACGCTCAAACCCTGAATGCTTCCTCTCTCCATAAATATCCCGGGGAGTCTCAGCCAGCTGAGACGGGGCAGCGCCCCTCTTTAGGCAACGCTCGCTTTCAACTCCAAACGGCGCGCATGCAGCACAGGTTCCGTATAGCCCGATGGTTGCTCACGCCCTTTAAAGACAAGATCACACGCCGCCTGATAGGCAATCGTGTCGAACCCCGGTGCCATTTTACGATAAAGGTTATCGCCCTCATTTTGGCGATCAACAACTTGAGCCATCTTTTCCATCGCCGCGCGCACTTGGTCCTCTGTGACGACCCCATGATGCAACCAATTGGCCAAAGCCTGGCTGGAAATTCGACAGGTCGCGCGATCCTCCATCAGGCCTATATCGTTGATATCAGGTACCTTTGAGCAACCGACCCCTTGATCGATCCAGCGCACAACATAGCCAAGGATACCTTGTGCGTTATTCTCAACTTCGCGCTGAATTTGCTGAGCATTCCACCGCGCATATTTCGCCAAAGGGATCTCCAAAAGCGTCTGCACATTCGCACGACGACCATTGGCTTTGATACTATCCTGCGCCTTTAGAACGTCGATCATATGATAGTGCATCGCATGCAACGTCGCGGCCGTTGGGCTTGGCACCCACGCACAATTTGCACCAGCTTTCGGGTGTTCAATCTTTTGCTCCAGCATCGATGCCATCATATCCGGCATCGCCCACATCCCTTTGCCGATCTGCGCTTTGCCCTGCAAACCACACTCAAGCCCGATATCTACGTTCAGGTTCTCATAAGCGCCGATCCACGCTTTACGCTTGATAAAATCTTTTCGGCTGAACGGCCCCGCTTCCATTGAAGTGTGGATTTCATCGCCCGTGCGATCAAGGAAACCTGTGTTGATAAAGGCCACACGCGCTTTTGCGGCACGAATACACTCTTTGAGGTTCGCCGATGTGCGTCGCTCTTCATCCATGATACCGATTTTCACCGTGTTGCGCGGCAGACCAAGAATGTCCTCCACCTTCGCAAAAATCTCATCGCTAAATGCCACCTCTGCAGGGCCGTGCATCTTGGGCTTCACAATATAAACGGAGCCATGCACAGAATTGCCGCTGTCACGCTTCAGATCATGCATCGCCAATGCAACGGTGCAAAGCGCATCCATCAAGCCCTCGAATATCTCAGCGCCATCACGATCCAAAACCGCAGGATTGGTCATCAAGTGCCCAACATTGCGCACCCACAAAAGTGCGCGGCCTTTTAGGTTCACCTCTGATCCATCGGGAGCTGTGTAGATACGGTCTGCGTTCAAGCGACGTGTCACTTGCGTGCCGCCTTTTTCAAATGTCTCTTCCAGATCACCGCGCATCAGCCCAAGCCAATTTGAGTAGGCCACAACCTTATCTTCGGCATCCACACAGGCGACACTGTCCTCACAATCCATGATCGCCGATAGCGCGCTTTCCATCACAACATCAGCTAAACCCGCCTGATCACGGCTGCCGATCACATGGGTGCGATCAAAAACAAGCTCAACGTGCAATCCGTTGTTGCGCAGGATCACGGCTTCAGGTGCCTTTGGATGCCCTTGATATCCAACAAACTTTTCTGGATCCGCCAGTGGAAGATCATCAACTAAAAGCGCGCCGTCTTGAACATGGTAGCGCCGCGCATCTGCATGCGAGGTCCCATTGATCGGAAATACATCATCCAGAAATACGCGTGCGCGCGCAACAACACGTGCGCCCCGACCTTTATCGTAGGGCCCCTTGGGGGGCAGGCTACCCATCGCGTCGGTGCCATAGAACCCGTCATAAAGGCTGCCCCATCGCGCATTCGCCGCGTTCAACGCAAAGCGTGCATTGGTGACAGGCACAACAAGTTGAGGACCGGGTACTGTCGCAATCTCTGGATCAACATTTTGGGTTTCAATCTGAAAACCGTCCCCCTCGGGCACTAAATAGCCAATCTCGCGCAGGAATTCGAAGTATCCGTCGCGCGTGTCGCCACCCGCTTTATGATCCTTGTGCCAAGCATCGATCTTGCTCTGAATTTCGTCACGTTCCGCCAAAAGCGCACGGTTCTTTGGCCCGAAAGTATGCGTGAGATCAGACAGTCCAGCCCAAAATTGTTCAGCATCGACGTCAATCCCATTCAGCGCCTCCCCTTCGATGAAATCGACAAGGATTTTGTCCACTTGAAGACCGTGCTTTTCGATCCGTTGCGTCATGTCGTTCTCCCGAAAGTTTATGCCGTTAAATACGTTGCTTTTGAGCAAATAAGGCGAATGCAGGGGTGACGCAAGTAACCCGAGTGGAAAGGATGACCCAACACGCGCCAAAGACCACTGTATCTATTTGGTGCGCCTGCATTTTTCTGAACAAAAGCGCACATTTTCCCAGTCACGCTCCCATTTTTTGCGCCAGGTAAATGGCAGGCCACAACACGCACAAATCTTGCTTGCCAGGTTCTCTTTCTTCACACCCTTCGGCATTGCATTGTCCTTCTTTTCATTGCTCGTGCTCTCCGTTAGCGTGCGCTTAAACAACAGGAGCTTCCTATGCGTGACGCCGCCCCACAAACGATTTTCCTCAAAGATTACAAGCCTTTTGGCTACATCGTTCAGGATGTGCATCTCACTTTTAAACTTGCCCCCCGGGCGACACGCGTCATTTCTCGCATCCGCTTTGCACCACACCCCGACGCAAGCGACAAAACTTTCTTTCTGCACGGTGAACAACTTGATCTGAAGTGGGCGAAAATCAATGGCGCTGATATCGCGCCAACAATCTCACCCGAGGGCCTAACCACTGACGTGCCAGAGGGCGGGTTTACCTTTGAATGCGAGGTTGAGATCAGCCCCGAAACCAACACAGCCCTCGAAGGGCTGTACATGTCCGGCGGCATGTATTGCACACAATGTGAGGCGGAAGGCTTTCGTAAAATCACCTACTATCCTGATCGCCCAGACGTCATGAGCACCTTCACTGTACGCGTAGAGGGGCCACATCCGGTCCTATTGTCAAACGGCAATCCAGCGACATCCGGTGAACACTTCGCAGAATGGCATGACCCTTGGCCCAAGCCCGCGTATCTCTTTGCGCTGGTTGCAGGTGATCTGATTGCCCATCCAGACCGCTTCACGACCATGTCAGGCAAAGATGTGGAACTGAACATCTATGTGCGCAAAGGGGATGAGGACAAATGTGCCTTTGGGATGGAAGCCCTCAAGAAATCAATGGTTTGGGATGAAAAAGTCTACGGGCGCGAATACGATCTCGACATTTTCAACATCGTGGCGGTCGATGACTTCAACATGGGAGCGATGGAAAACAAAGGGTTGAATGTCTTCAATTCCTCTTGCGTCCTCGCCTCTCCCGAAACCTCAACAGACGCCAATTTTGAGAGGATCGAAGCGATCATCGCACATGAGTATTTTCACAATTGGACCGGCAATCGCATCACTTGCCGCGATTGGTTTCAGCTTTGTTTGAAAGAAGGGCTGACCGTTTACCGCGACAGCCAATTTACGTCTGATATGCGCTCTGCATCGGTAAAGCGCATCAGCGATGTGATCGATCTGCGTGGCCGTCAATTTGCGGAAGACGGTGGCCCCCTCGCCCATCCGGTACGTCCTGATCGCTTTGTCGAGATCAATAATTTCTACACGGCTACCGTTTATGAAAAAGGTGCCGAAGTTATTGGCATGCTTAAAACCCTTGTTGGGGATGACGCATATGCCAAAGCGCTTGATTTGTATTTCGAACGTCATGATGGCGATGCCGCAACGATCGAAGATTGGTTACAAGTCTTCGTGGACGTCACAGGTCGCAACCTGAAACGTTTCAAACGTTGGTACACATCTGCTGGCACGCCACAACTTTCGGTTAAGGAAAGCTTCAAGAACGGACGTTACAAGCTCACATTTCGCCAAGAAACGCCAACGACGCCTGGCCAGCCACAAAAAAAGCCACGCGTGATCCCGATTGCGGTTGGTCTTTTGGATGAAACCGGTGCGGAAGTGCTACCGACACAAATTCTCGAAATGACCAAACGCCAACAAAGTTTCAAATGGGAAGGATTGGCGAGCAAACCCGTGCCGTCTATCTTGCGCGGGTTTTCAGCGCCTGTAATCTTGAAGCGCGACACGGATGATAATGAGCGCGCGTTCTTGTTGGCCCATGACACCGACCCCTTCAATCGCTGGGAAGCGGGGCGCGACTTAGCAAAATCCACCCTTCTCAACATGATCGAAGACGGCGCATCGCCTGATGCCCGCTACCTTAACGGGATGCTCGCAGTCTTGCGCGATGATGCGCTTGATCCAGCCACGCGCGCGCTGATGCTTGGCTTGCCGAGCCAATCAGAGCTGGCCCAAACGTTGGCCGACAAAGGTGTCGTGCCCG
>JAHEGL010000457.1 GCA_024645145.1 Planktotalea sp. | reverse complement strand
CGCGGAACACCATAGGTGCGCCCATCTGACCGCCCGACATATAGAGCGTCTTTGCGGCGGAATTGATAATGTGATCAATCGCTTGCATGGCGAAGTTAAACGTCATGAACTCGACGATTGGCTTCAAACCACCAAAAGCGGCACCAACTGCAATGCCCGCAAAACCATGCTCTGTGATTGGTGTGTCAATGATACGCTTTGTGCCAAATTCATCCAACATACCCTGCGATATCTTGTAAGCACCTTGGTATTCACCAACTTCTTCACCCATCAAAAATACGCTGTCGTCGCTGCGCATTTCTTCGGACATGGCATCACGCAACGCTTCGCGCACTGTTTGCTGCTTCATCTGAGTGCCTTCAGGCCAATCAGGCTGAGGTGCGCTCCATTGCGGTTCGTTGCCAATTTCATTGTGTTGAACAGGCGCGGCTGGAACGCTGGGTGCGGCAGCGGCAACTGGGGCAGGCGCACTTACATCATCTGCGTTCTCGCCATCTTCCAACAGCAATGCAATCGCGGTGTTTACGGCAACAGCTGCACTGCCTTCAGGAACAAGGATCGAGCCAATGACACCTTCGTCGACAGCTTCAAATTCCATTGTGGCTTTGTCTGTTTCGATTTCAGCGATGATGTCGCCCGACGAAACTGTGTCGCCTTCTTTGACCATCCACTTGGCAAGCGTGCCTTCTTCCATCGTTGGCGAAAGTGCGGGCATTAGGATTTCAATAGCCATGATTTAAGCCTCCACTTCTGCATAAATGTCTGTCCAGAGTTCCGACACATCTGGAAGCGGGCTATCTTTGGCGAATTCTGCGGATGCGTTCACCACTTTTTTGATCTCTTTGTCGATTGCTTTGAGATCGTCCTCGCTCGCGTGTTTGCCTGTCAGTAACACTTCGCGCACTTGTTCGATCGGGTCACGTTCGTCGCGCATTTTCTGAACTTCTTCACGGGTGCGGTATTTCGCGGGGTCAGACATGGAGTGACCACGATAGCGGTAGGTTTTGATTTCCAGAATATAGGGGCCTTTGCCTGAGCGACAGTGCTTAACGGCGCGCTCGCCCGCTTCCTTAACGGCCATCACATCCATGCCATCGACGATTTCACCGGGAATACCAAAGGCTTCACCGCGTGTATGCAGATCAGGCGTGGAGGTGGAGCGGTTCTGAGAGGTGCCCATAGCATATTGATTGTTTTCGATTACAAAAATGCAAGGGAGGTCCCAAATCGCGGCCATATTGAAGGTCTCGTAAACTTGACCTTGGTTAGCGGCACCATCACCAAAATAAGTAAAGGTCACGCGACCATTGTCTTGGTATTTATCCGCAAATGCCAGTCCTGCACCAAGCGGAACTTGGGCGGCGACAATGCCGTGACCACCATAGAAATGCTGCTCTTTGCTAAACATATGCATCGAGCCGCCTTTGCCTTTGGAATAGCCATCAATACGGCCCGTCAGCTCTGCCATGACGCCGTTTGGATCCATTCCGCAAGCAAGCATATGCCCATGGTCACGATAAGAAGTGATACGCTTATCGCCTTCTTCTGCCGCGGCCTCGAGGCCGACGACAACGGCTTCTTGTCCGATGTAGAGATGGCAAAATCCGCCAATCAGGCCCATGCCGTAAAGTTGTCCGGCTTTTTCTTCAAAGCGTCTGATAAGAAGCATGTCTTTGTAATGCTTTAGTAATTCATCAGCAGAAACATTCGATTTAGCGTTCGATTTTCGCGCGGCCATATGAGGTGTGTCCTCCCAGAAACAACAGTGGTTTAGCGTTAAACAAAAGTCTAGCGCAGGAAAGCGAAGCTGACCAGAGTGTAATATTGTTGGTAACGAATTGGTTAACGTACGACGATTTCGTCAGAGCGCAACAGACCCAAGACATCGCGCGCTTGTTGATCCAGCAGATCAAGGTCCAGATAGGTGTCGGACAAGCGTTTGGTGAGATTCTCCATCTCTTTTACTTCGCCTTTGAGTTGGCTCAGTTGAACTTCGAGATCTTTCGCCGCAACCGTGATTTCCGCGCGCCGAAACACGCCATAGTCACTTTGCACCGCCGCAAACGTGAAATACGTCGCAAGGCTGAACGCCGTCGCGAAATAGATCAAAGCGCCAAGCGCTGGTTTTGCGGTTTTTGGTTTCATACTGCCCTCGGTAGCGATTCTTACGGTCACTGTGAGGACTTTGTGCCATGAAGTTTTGATGCGGGTCAGCCTTTTTTCCCCATAGTGGGGAAACTGGTAAGGAAGGTGTGTGCTTGAAGGCACAATTGCCGCTTGGGGCGCTATCTAAAGAGAGTTGAGCACCTCTGCGGCCATCTCAAACGAGCGAATGCGCGCGTTGTTATCATGTATGGCACCCGTCAATATGATCTCATCCGGTTGATAACGCGTAATAATTTCTTGGAGTTTTTGACGCACTGTGTCTGGCGATCCTGTCGCCGAGCAAGATAATGCATGATTTACCTGATTTAAAACCGTTGGTGCGACATGATTTTCGACACGTTCAACGGGTAGGGGAAGCGGACCCGGGGCTCCCGTTCGCAAGCGCGCAAAGGCAAGTATTTGCGATGATCGCAAGAACTTTGCGTCTTCATCGCTTGGCGCAACGCAGACCTCAGCGGCAAGCGTCGCATATGGTTTCTCAAGATGTTCAGATGGCTGAAAAGTCGTGCGATATATGTGCAAAGCTTGCTCTAGCGCATCGGGCGCAAAGTGGGACGCAAACGCATATGGTAAGCCCAGATAGGCCGCCAACTGCGCACCATACAAGCTAGACCCCAAGATCCAGACAGGTACTTGTGTGCCAACGCCCGGAACTGCGCGCACAGACAATCCGCCACCATCTGCCGACAGATAAGTGATCAGTTCCTGAACATCTTGGGGAAAGCTGTCTTCGGGTGCCATATGCCGGCGCAACGCACGGGCTGTCGCCATATCACTGCCAGGCGCGCGTCCAAGGCCAAGGTCAATGCGATCCGGATAGAGCGTCGCGAGCGTGCCAAATTGTTCTGCAATGACCAAAGGCGCGTGGTTTGGCAGCATAATACCGCCAGCGCCCACACGCATCGTTTCTGTAGCGGCTGCAACTTGTGCAATCACGATTGATGTCGCCGCGCTCGCGATGCCTGGCATGTTGTGATGTTCCGCAAGCCAGTATCTATGGTAGCCCAATTTTTCAGCGGCTTTCGCGAGCGCGACGGTATTTTCGATCGCATTGCGCGCAGTCTGGCCTTCTGGAATGGGGGAAAGGTCTAGCAGCGAATAGGTCGGCATCTTAGTATCCGCGCCAAATCCAGCCACCACCAAAGATGCGCGTGCTATCGATGTCATAAAACACGCAGGCTTGGCCGGGGGACACGCCATCCTCGGGTGTGAGCAGTTCAACGCTCGCTTCCGTATCGGAAATTGGACGGATAATCGCAGGTTTGGGCGGGCGCGTCGAACGCACACGTACCAGCACATGCCACTCTTCTTGTGACATCAGCGGCGCATCCCCAAGCCAATTGATTTCGCGCACCGGAATAGTTCGCGTGCTCAGTAGCTCTTTGGGACCCACGATCACCTGTTTGGCGTCCACATCGAGGCGCACAACATAAAGTGGATCGGCCAAACCGCCAATGCCAAGCCCACGACGTTGCCCGATGGTATAGTGTATAACACCGTTGTGTTGACCCAGCACAGCGCCATCGACATCGACAATCTCACCGGGCTCAGCAGCGCCGGGCCGCAATTTTTCGATAACGGCTGCGTAGTTGCCATTCGGCACAAAACAAATGTCCTGACTGTCGGGCTTGTCAGCCACGCTCAGCCCGAACTTGCTCGCCAAGTCGCGCGTCGCATCTTTGGAGGGCAGGTGGCCCAGCGGGAAGCGCAGAAAATCAAGCTGCTCTTGCTTGGTCGAGAACAGAAAATAACTCTGATCACGCGCGCCATCAGCGGCGGCATGCAATTCTGCTTTTTCCGCACCCATCTTACGCTGAATGTAATGTCCCGTTGCCATGCAATCAGCCTCAAGATCCTTCGCGGTTTCCAACAGGTCTTTGAATTTCACACGTTCATTGCACCGAATGCAGGGCACCGGTGTTGCTCCAGCCAAATAGCTGTCAGCGAACTCATCAATCACTGCGTCTTTAAACACGTTTTCATAATCCAGAACGTAGTGCGGAAATCCCATCTCTTCCGCGACCCTGCGCGCATCGTGTATATCAAGCCCTGCACAACAGGCCCCTTTTTTGGCCAAGGCAGCACCATGGTCATAAAGTTGTAGCGTCACGCCAACGACATCATAGCCCTCAGAGGCCAGCTGCGCGGCCACAACAGAACTGTCGACACCACCGGACATCGCCACAACAACCCGCGTTTCTGAGGGCGGTTTTGCGAAACCAAGGCTGTTCAATTTTTCAGACGTGTCCAGCGCCATGACGGCAACTCCTTACCAAAATCTAAGGAAAGATACGCAAATCCTATCTATTCTCAAGAGGCGGGTTCACGTCGCTTTAAGAGATTGGGGGCAGAAAGGCCAGAAGTAGACAAGAGGTGATCAAATGTATCTCAAGAAAATCGATGGGCCGCGTGCGGTAACCCTCCCCAACGGCGATGTCATGAGTCGCGCTGACCTTCCTGCTGAGACAACGCGGCGTTGGGTGGCCTCGCGCAAAGCAGCGGTGGTGCGCGGCGTGAGTTACGGATTGATCTCGCAAGACGAAGCGCTGGAGCGGTATTCATTAAGCGAGGAAGAGTTTGCGCAATGGTTCAAAGTCGTTGCAAAGCATGGAGAAAAAGCACTCAAGGCCACGAATACTCAGGTGTACAAACAACTTAAGGTTGATAGTGTTATAAAAACATTAACTTGAGTAACGATAGGTTAACTATTTTCGCCCAATTTGAATTTGACGAGAAGCTAAACGGAGTGAACCCAATGCGCGTACTCTTGGTCTAGGACGATCCCACAACTTCCAAAAGCATCGATATGATGCTGACCCATGCAAACCTTAACGTTTATACAACATCCTTCGGTGAAGAAGGGATAGATCTGGCAAAACTCTATAATTACGATTTGATCCTTCTGGATTTGAATTTGCCGGATATGAACGGACATGAAGTGCTACGCCAATTGCGACTTGCGCGTATTGACA
>JAHEGL010000454.1 GCA_024645145.1 Planktotalea sp. | reverse complement strand
CCTGTCTGCCAGTCCCCCGTCAGCTCAAACACGATAAGCGTTGTGGAAATGGGTGCCCCCAAAACAGCGGCTGCCACCGCGCCCATCCCAGCCAAAGCGTACAAGGTGTGAGAGCCGCTAATCTCTGGAAAGACACTTGTCGCAATAAGACCAAACGCCAGTCCAGTTAGCGCGCCTAACATCAATGACGGTGAAAAAATCCCGCCCCCCATGCGCCCGCCCATGGTAATCGCAACAGCGGCGACTTTGACGATCGCGAAGACGACGGCTTCATGCAGCAAAAGCTGACCCGTCAACGCGGCAGAGGTCGTTTCATAGCCGACGCCAATAATATGCGGAAACCAAATCGCGATCAGTCCCAGCATTGCACCCGCGAGCGCAGGACGCAGCCAATAGGGCATGCCCAAACGATTTTGCAGCCGCGTTTCCATGTCATCAGCCCAGAAAACACAACGCATCAACGTCACAGCCACCAATCCACAGACAAGGCCAAGGATCAAATAGGCTGGCAATTCTGCGTAAAACTCTAGCGCGGTGGTTCCCGGCAAAGCAAACTCTGCCGTGTCGCCAAAAACGAGCCTGTTGATCACCGTGCCGGCAGCGCTGGCAATCACGATTGGCGCAAAGGCATGGACCGCGAAGTGTCGCAAGATGACTTCCAGCGCGAACAAAGCCCCCGCAATAGGCGCATTAAAGCTCGCAGAAACGGCAGCGGCGACCGCGCATCCCAACAGATCACGGCCAGTAATACCATCAGCGCGAATAACATTACTCACCCAACTCGAAATCATCGCTGCGATATGAACCACCGGACCTTCGCGTCCGGTAGAGCCGCCAGTACCAAGTGTGATCATCGATGACAGCGCAGACGCAATGCCCGCCTTCTTTTCCACGCGCCCTTCATTCAAGGCAGCACCTTCGATCACATCAGAGACCGAGCGCACACGTCCATCCGGCGTGAAGTGATGCAAGATGATGCCAACGACGACACCGCCCGTCATCGGAATGATCAGCACCCAATACCACGGTAGGCTTTCGGCAAAACTATGCAGTTTTGTGACATCATCAACGCCGTAAAGCGTTGTTTGCAAGAATGAAATTCCAAATCGAAAGGCAACTGCAGCAAGGCCAGCAGCAATTCCGATCATTAATGCAATGAACCAAAACTGGATCTGCGATGGTCCTCTGCGGCGCATATGCGACCAGCCGCGCCCAAGGCTATCTTTCATATCCAACAATATTGGACCGAGATTAGTCAAAAGGGTGCGCCGCATTGTCTAGCCCGTCAAAAGTGAACGCGCAGCTGCGCGTGCTTCATCGGTGATCGTATCGCCAGAAATCATCCGCGCGATCTCGTCCGTGCGTTCGCTGTCATCAAGTGGCACAACCGTCGACAGCGTTGCCTCATTCACCACACGCTTTTCTACGCGCCAATGATGTCCCCCAAGGGCAGCAACTTGCGGCGAGTGCGTGACAACCAACACCTGCCCACCCTCAGCCAAGCTTGCCAAGCGACGCCCAACCGCATCCGCCGTTGCACCACCGACACCACGATCAATTTCGTCAAAGATCATGGTGATGCCTTGGCTCTCATTCGACAAACAGACTTTCAGCGCCAACAAAAAGCGGCTGAGTTCACCACCAGAGGCAATTTTGTTCAATGGCCCACTAGGGGCACCAGGGTTCGTGGCAACTGTAAACGCGACAGCGTCACATCCAGCCGCGCTCGCAGGTGCGTCACTCACTTGCGTCGTGAAGACTGCGCGCTCCATCTTGAGCGGCGCAAGTTCTGCTGTGACGGCCAAATCCAATTTTTTCGCAGCACTCCGACGCTCATCGCTCAAATGCTGCGCAGCATCGTCATAGCTGGCCTGCGCAGCGCTTACCTTTGCACGCGCTTCACCCAATTGCGCATCCCCAGCATCCAAAGCAGCAAGTCGCGCGCGCAGCTCTATCGCAAAGGTGCCAAGCTCGTCCGGCGTCACATTATGTTTGCGCGCAAGTGCTCTGATCGCAAACAAGCGTTCTTCACAATTTTCCAGATCAGAGGTGTTGAACTCAAGACTATCCAGACAACGCTCAACACCACTGTTGGCTTCGCCCAGTTCATCTAAAGCACGGCTCAATCCGGCGACGACTGCATCAAGCTGACCCTCCGCTTGCGCAGAAACACCATCAAGCCAGCGGATCGCTTCGCCGATCACGCCCTCTGCCCCTTCAAACCCTAGCATCGCATGGGCGCGCGCAACATCATCGCGGATCTTTTCGGCGCTTTGCATTTTGCGGCGCTGCGTATCAAGCACCGCCTCTTCGCCGGGCTGCGGGTTTAGATCATCAAGCTCCGCAACGGCGTGGCGCAAAAAATCTTCTTCTTCGTGCACCGCCGCAATCGCCGCTTCCAACGCATTCAAAGCTTTGCGCGCGCCTAATAGGTCTTTCCACCAGCTTTGCGTCTTCGCATGTAGCTTTGGTTTATCCAAAAACGCATCCAAAACAGCCATATGCCCTTTGGGATCCAGCAAGCCGTGATCATCGTGTTGCCCCTGCAATTCCACCAATGTTTCAGACAAAGCCCGCAAGACCTCGCCAGAGCATCGCCGATCATTGACCCAAGCTGTCTTGCGTCCGTCATTGCGGTTCACGCGGCGTAGGATCAATTCGTCATCCACAGGCAGACCCGCGTCTTCGAGCACTGCAAAAGCAGCGTGACCCTTTGGTAAATCAAAGACAGCTGTGACTTCACCCTGCTCAGCGCCACTGCGCACAAGCTCAGCGCGTCCACGCCAGCCAAGAACAAAGCCAAGCGAATCCAATAAGATAGACTTGCCCGCACCGGTTTCGCCGGTCAGCACATTCAGGCCCGGCTGAAAGCCAAGCTCGAGGTGATCAATGATAAGGATATCGCGAATATCAAGCGTGCGCAGCATTCACAAACCTCCGCGCGCGCATCAAACGCGCTGACAGACTTACAACCACTTGCCTTGCAACATCTGACGATAGATTTGACGAAGCCAGCCATCACCCGCAGCTTTTAGCTCTAAACCACGGCCAGTGAGCAGCTTGAAGCTGTCTTCATACCAATCCGTGCCCTTGAAGTTATAGCCAAGGATCGCACCCGCGGTTTGCGCTTCATCATTAAGGCCCAACGACAGATACGCTTCGACCAAACGATGCAACGCTTCAGGCGTGTGGGTCGTGGTCTGAAAATCTTCAACCACCACACGGAAGCGATTGATCGCCGCAGTATGGTGATCGCGGCGCAAATAATAGCGCCCGATCTCCATCTCTTTGCCCGCAAGATGATCGAAGGCGAGATCGAATTTCAAAATCGCAGAGCTTGCATATTCGCTATCAACATAACGCTCGATCACGGTACGTAGACCTTGCAACGCTTGGAAAGTAAGGCCCTGATCTCGCCCCACATCCTCGATCTGGTCATAGTAGCTCAGCGCAAGCAGATACTGCGCATAAGCCGCATCTTCATCCGTGGGATAGACATCAATAAAGCGCTGCGCAGAGGCGCGTGAATTTTCGTAGTCTTTGTCTTTGTGATGCGCAAAAGCCTGCATGATCAAGCCGCGTTTCGCCCATTCAGAATAAGGATAAAGACGCTCTACCTCACCAAAATAAAACGCCGCATCGTCGTCTTTGCCGCGCTCCATTTCAAACTCGCCACGCTCGTAAATTTGCTCAGCAGAGAAGCTTTCAAGCGGGATAGTCGATTGACCACCAAGGATACGAGAGACCCCGCCCCCGTTTCCACCGCCACAACCGGCAAGTGTCAGGGTTAACAGCGCAGCGGCTGTCAGCGTATGACGCGCAGTTTTGCGTTTCATTCCAGCACCTTTGATCGAACCTGTCAGAGTTTTATCCCTGTTTTCAACTTGGTCCTAGCACATAATATTCTCATGCAAAATGGCTATGCCACAAAATCTTGAGGCATTCGCAACTATCACACATGTTTGAGGTTAATGAGGTGCAGGTATTTCACTACGTGTTACGCCAGCACCCGGCAAATTAGCGTTAATAGACGCGTCGCAATCCACCATTTCATAGGCAGTTGGGTCCGCAAAGAGCGCTCGCAACAAAGCATTGGTCATTGAGTGACCCGCCCGCATGCCAGTGTAACGTCCCAAAATTGGTGCACCCGCAAGCGAAAGATCGCCGAGCGCGTCGAGCATTTTGTGTCGCACTGCTTCATCCGCATGGCGCAAACCTCCAGGGCTTAGAATGCGGTCCCCGTCCACGACGACTGCATTCTCAAGCGTACCGCCTTTGGCAAGCCCCTGCGCATACATCGCTTCGACATCAGAGTTGCGGCAGAATGTGCGGCTGTCACAAAGCTCGCGTACAAACGTGCCGTTGGCCATGTTTAAGGTTTTGCTTTGCGCACCGATAGCCGCATCTTCAAATTCAATCGCAAAATCAATTGATAGATTACGCGCAGGCTCAAGACGCGCCCAACCCAAATCTGTGTGGACTTCAACCGTCTTCAGAACGCGCAGTGCCCATCCATCTGTGCCCTGCTGACGACCCCCTTTCGCCAACAACCCGCGCACAAACTCTGCAGAGCTACCGTCCATGATCGGAACTTCTTCACCATCAAGCTCGATCAGAGCATTGTTGATCCCGCAGCCGGCTAAAGCAGCCATGATGTGTTCAATCGTGGAGACGACGACCCCGTCTTTGTTTTCAATCTTGGTGCATAGAGGTGTCGGGTTAACCGCATCCCAAAGTGCCGGTACCATCGCATCTACACCAATCACATCCATGCGTCGAAACCAAATACCATGGTTCGGGCTGGCTGCGTGCACAGTCATAGAAACAGGCGCACCTGAGTGAAGGCCAACACCTTCAAAGCGTACAGATGATTTCACCGTCGTTTGCAAACTTGTCTCCAGACAGGCAAGGGCGCGCAGCTTTCACGCTCACTTTGATGTGGCGTGAATAACCTTGTGCGCCAATTGTCTCAAATCAATCTTTGTAACGGTCTGAAACATGGCTTATCCGCCCTTAGGCAAAAATTCGCTCAAGGCCTACAAAGCCATTGCTATCAAACAAAAAAGGGATGCCGGAGCACCCCTTTTCAAACCGCAAACGCTGTAACTTTTGCAGAAATTTAATTCGCCTGACGACGC
>JAHEGL010000453.1 GCA_024645145.1 Planktotalea sp. | reverse complement strand
TTCGCGGGACATGGGATGCTTGGGCGGCGGGCTTTTTGCCAGAACTGAGTGGTGGCGACGCTGAAGTGCTTGCTGAATTGGCGCGGGTGTTGAGTTTTGATCTGAAATCGCAAGCCTTCTTGCCTAACTCCTTGCTTATTGCAGGAAGCAATCGCGAAATATCTCAGGTGATCGCACGTGTTTTGAAGCGCAAAGATGTTGCGATGGTCGAACAGGAGTTGGCAGTCAGTGCAGCCAGAGCGCCGCTTGCTCCAGTTGTGGAGCTCGCGCCATTTCTTAATGGGCTCAAGCAAGCGGGCTATAAGCTTGGTGTGATGACCAACGATGCGCATTCCGTTGCCGATGCACATCTGAAAAGTGCTGGCGTGCTTGACCTGTTCGATTTTATTTGTGGATCTGACAGCGGCTTTGGGGCCAAGCCTGAACCTGAACCTTTGCTGGCCTTTTGCTCGCACGTTCAGGTGGATCCGTTTCACACGGTCATGCTTGGGGATTCGGCCCATGATTTGCAGGCGGCCCGCGCGGCAGGAATGGCTGGGGTTGGTGTCCTTACTGGTGTCGCGCGGGCGCCTGAACTTGCGCCTTTAGCCGACGCCGTTTTGAACGATATTGGCGAATTGCCTGCTTGGTTAGATCAAAAGGCCATGCGCCGATAATCTTTTGCGACAAGTGGTGTCGCTCTTAGGACGTCACTTTGTGGATTCCTTGCGTTTGATACTCTCAAAGTTACGGAGGGTGTAATGGCTGGATCAGATAATCGTCGGAAACGAAGTGGTGGGCGCGCGGGTGCGGCGACGCGCAGAGGCGGTGCAGCGATTGAGCAAAGCCCATGGCGGTTGCCCGTCAACATTGATCGCCCAACCGAACCTTTGGATGAAGACGGCATCGCAGCAATCCACGATGGCGCAATGCGCATCTTGGAAGAGATTGGCATTGCCTTTCTAAACCCTGAAGCGATTGAAATCCTAAGCAAAAGTGGTGGTTGTGAAATCGATGGCGAAATCGTGCGAATGGGCCGTGATTTCGTGATGGAAAAGATTGCACTTGCGCCCAGTCAGTTCGAAATCACCCCGCGCAACCCCGATCGCAAGATCACGATTGGTGGAAATCATATTCTGTTTGGAAACGTCTCATCCCCGCCCAATTACTGGGACATGTCGCTTGGAAAGAAAGTTCCCGGCACTCGCGAGATGTGTCAGAACCTGCTGAAACTTACGCAGTACTTTAACTGTATTCATTTCGCTGGCGGCTATCCTGTTGAACCTGTGGATGTTCACGCCTCTGTGCGTCACCTTGATGTATTGTTTGATAAACTGACCATTACGGACAAGGTCATGCACGCTTATAGCCTTGGCAAAGAGCGCGTCGAAGATGTGATGGAAATGGTGCGCATCGCAGGCGGCTTGAGCCACGAAGAATTCGACGCCAAACCGCGAATGTACACGAATATCAATTCCACCTCGCCACTGAAACACGACTACCCGATGATTGATGGCTGGATGCGCCTTGCGCGCCGTGGACAGGCGCTTGTGGTGACACCGTTTACGCTCGCGGGGGCGATGGCACCTGTAACGATGTCTGGTGCTGTGGCGCAGTCTTTGGCGGAAGCGTTATGCGCTGTGGTGCTGGCTCAAGTGATCAACCCAGGTTGCCCTTGTGTGATCGGCACATTCACATCGAATGTGGACATGAAAAGCGGCGCGCCAGCGTTCGGAACGCCTGAATATATGCGCGCGACCCAAATGACCGGACAAATGGCGCGGTTTTACGACCTGCCGATGCGCTCTAGCGGAGTGTGCGCAGCCAACGTGCCAGACGGGCAGGCGATGTGGGAGACCTCGAACAGCCTTTGGGCGTCAGTGCAGTCCGGCACCAACATGGTCTATCATGCCGCGGGTTGGCTTGAGGGGGGGCTGATCGCGTCGCCTGAGAAATTCATCATGGATTGCGAAGTGCTTCAACAAATTCAACGCTACATGGAGCCAGCAACATTTGCGACGACACCGGATGACATCGCACTTGATGCAATCAAATCGGTTGGCAACGATGGCCATTTCTTTGGCATCCAACATACCCAAGACCGTTATACGACAGCGTTCTATCAACCGTTCTTGAGTGATTGGAAAAACTATGAGGGCTGGGAAGTCGCAGGCGGCATCTGGACGCCTGAACGCGCGCACAACCTCTTTTTGCAGATCCTAGAAGAGTTCGAAGAGCCAGCCATGGACATCGCCATACGCGAAGAACTCGCAGAGTTTGTCGCGCGGCGCAAAGAAGAGGGCGGAGCGCCGACGGACTTTTAAACCGGTAAACGTCTCGCTGGGGAACTAGATAAAGTTCTTATCATTTTGAGCGATTATAAGTGCTTAGGTTAGGTGTTTGTTAAGAACTGCGCTGCAAGAGTGCTTGCAGAAGATTGCAGGGTTCTTGGTATGCATGGGTTCATCAACAAAGCCGTCGAAGCGTTTGTGCACGATACATATGGTGCTGACGCGTGGCGCAACATTGCGCAACGGGCAGAGCTTGAGGATCCGTCTTTTGAAGCGATGATGGTTTACGACAATGTTGTTATGCCGCGCGTGGTTGAGTGTGCGACAGAAGCGTTGGGCGTTGATCGGGGCGATTTCCTTCAAAATTTGGGAACATATCTGGTTTCGCAACCCTCTCAACAAGCGGTGCGACGATTGCTGCGCTTCGGTGGAGTCGATTTTGTAGATTTCCTCTATTCTTTAGATGATCTTCATGATCGCGCACGATTGGCCGTCGCTGATCTGTTTTTGCCAAATTAGAGCTACGCGAGCATACCCTCAATCAATTTAGCCTTACTGTGCGCTCATGTATCGACGGCTTTGGTCGTGTTTTGATTGGCCTTTTGACAGCGATGGCAGACGATTATGGCGCTTTGGTCATGGTCGAATTTGGCGGGCGTCAGGGAGAAGTCGAAACAATCGCGATTGCCTTACTTGAAACGGCATTCGCGGCAGGTAATCGTTTTGAATTGGGCGCGCGCGCGTGATTGTCGACCGAATGCTTGCCAAAACACCGACGCTCGATTGGCATGCGCTCGAAGGGGCTTTTGATATCCTTTGCCCGATGCATTTACGACTTACCGAAACTGGCCACATTGTTCACGTTGCGCCAATTTTGAAGAAGCTGCGCCCCGATGTCGATTTGAAGTGGTCCTGCTTTTCTGGGCAGGTTTGCGGCTTAGCTAAGATGTAATCGGGTTGGTTTCATGCCGCCTTCTGGGTTCGTTCTGTGTCGAAGAATGCGTCGTTGGGTGATCGTTTGTCGAGGGCTGTGTGGGGCCGCTCGGTGTTGTAGAACGTAATCCAGTCTTTGATCACGCGTTTGGCTTGGAAGCCGTCCTGCAGTTCATGCAGATAGACAGCCTCCTGCTTCAGTGACCGCCACAACCGTTCGATAAAGATGTTATCGAGGTAGCGACCCCGCCCATCCATCGAGATTTTGACATTAGCCTCGGTCAAGGTCGTGATCCAGGCTGCACCCGTGAACTGCGATCCTTGGTCGGTATTCATGATCTCTGGCTTGCCGTAATTGGCGATGGCCTCCTTCAATGCTTCGACACAAAAACTGGCGTCCAGCGTGTTCGAGAGCCGCCATGCCAGCACCTTGCGCGTCGCCCAATCCATGATCGCGACCAGATAGAGAAAGCCACGGCGCACTGGAATGTAAGTAATATCGCTGCACCAAACATGGTTTGGCCGCGTGATTGGCAACTTCCTCAGCAGGTATGGGTAGACACGATGTTCGGGGTGTTTCTTGCTGGTATTTGGGCCTTTATAGATGGCCTGAAGACCCATGAGGCCCATCAGGCGACGCACACGATGGCGACCTGCATGGAACCCATTTCTCGGCAAGTAGGCTGCAATTTGACGGCTGCCGAAGAACGGGTATTTGGTGAACACACGGTCAATCTCGTTCATTAATTCTAGCGTCTCGGCATTCACACCAACAGGCACGTAATACAGCGACGACCGACTGATCTTCAGCAGTTTACATTGTTTGGTCAGGCTCAGATCGGTTCGATCTTTTCGGATCATCGCCTTGCGTTCCGTCGGGCTCATCGCTTCAACCCTTGTGACAAAAAATCGTTTTCGACCGCCAGCTTCCCGATCTTCGCATGAAGCTCTTTGACTTCGGCCTCGTTGTCCTCAGCCCGCCTGGCCTTATCGGAAAATACCCCGGTCAGCCCATCAATTGCCTGCCGTTTCCATGTCGTCACCTGCGTTGGATGAACCTTGTGCTTCGCCGCAATCTCTTGCGCGGTCTTATCACCACGCAGCGCCTCGAGCGCCACGGTAGCTTTGAACTTGTCTGAAAAACTGCGTCTCTTCGTCATTTGTGTATCCTGTCTTCAAAGTTGGATACATCTTAGCACGCTGTCCAGTTTTGCCGGACCACTTCAGTTCGCCCCTTGGGTGATCAAACGGGCTATGAATGGAGCAGCCTTCGCAGCTTACGTTGAAAGGGTGCTGGTTCCAGAACTCTCACCCGGAACCGTCGTCATTCTGGATAATTTTGCTACCTACCAGAATGTCAAAGCGGAACAGACGATGCGCAAGGCAGCATGCTGAATCCTGTTCTAGCCGCCCTACAGTCCCGACTTCAACCCCATCGAAATGGCATTCTCCTTGCTCAAAGCGCATATGCGCCGTATCTCATCGCGCAAATTCAACGACATGTTCAACGCACTCGGCGAGATCTGCATCTTCTACTCACCAGAAGAATGCTGGAACTACATCACGACTGACGGATATGTCGCAGGTCAAAGGCTGAACGCTTTAGATGAGATGTGCCGAGCTTGATAAAGGCGTGCTTGATCCCAAGCCTTCAACATACCAATGGTACTCTTCGCGAGTGTTAATCCGCATTTCTCGAAAGCATGACGAAAACTTTTTGATGATGTGATCGATGAAGTCGTTGGCGATGGCTGTGACCTGCCCCCGAAACTTCCCTCAGTTTGATGTAGAGTTTGCCCTGGCGTCAGGACCTATTAACTGATTGAGTTTGTGTCGCGGTCATGATTCACGATCCCCAGTTTCGGGGGATATCATGAGTGACTTATACTGGCTTACGGAGGCGCAGATGGCGCGTCTTTGGCCTTACTTTCAAAA
>JAHEGL010000450.1 GCA_024645145.1 Planktotalea sp. | reverse complement strand
ATGAAACTGGTTGCTGAGGGCGTCAATGCGCTGCGCTCTGAAGGGCGTGGCTTCTTGGTCATCACGCACTACCAGCGCCTGCTTGATCACATCAAACCCGATGTTGTGCACATTATGGCAAACGGTCGTATCGTCAAAACAGGCGGGCCAGAGCTTGCGCTTGAAGTTGAACAGAACGGTTACGCCGACATCTTGGCAGAGGTGGCTTAAATGTCTGCTTTGCAAGCGAAACTCGACGCAACCGAAGAGCGGATTGCCACCCATACTATGCCGCAAGGCGGGTGGAGCGGTGCCGCGCGCAACGTGGCTTTGGCGCGCCTGCGCAGCATGGGCTTGCCAAGCCGTCGTGACGAATACTGGAAGTACACGCGCCCTGACACGTTAACGCAAGTTGGCGCGACGCAGGCGTCTGTCTTGGTTACGGATGAGGTGCCTGTATTTGACGCGATTGACACGCTTCAAATTGTCTTTATTGATGGTGTGTTTGATGCGGCAGCTTCGGATGAGCTGGAGCTTGAAGGCATCTCAATCGAGCGACTTGAGACAGCAGAAACAGATATCCATTGGGCGCAAGGGCTGTATGGTGCTTTGGAAGCCAACGGGCAAGCGCCTGTTGAGCGTCCATTAGCAGCACTGAATACGGCGTTCGCGACGGATGGGGTTTTGCTGCATGTGACTGGTACGCCAAGCAAGCCAATTCAGCTCACTTATCATCATAAATCAGATACTTCTGACGCGGTGTTACACCATGTGATTAAACTGGACGCGGGCGCAGAGGTGACGGTCTTGGAAAACGGTCCAGCCGCGGCACGTTTCAATAAGTGCATGGAGGTGGAGGTCGCAGATGGCGCGAAGTTCCATCATGTACGTACACAAGGCCGCGATCATGAGCGACGTGTAGCGACACATATTTTTGCGCGCTTAGGCACTGAATCGACCTTCAAAAGTTTCACGCTGACCGCAAATGGTGTGATGACGCGAAATGAGTGCGTGATTGAACTTACTGGTGACGACGCGCATGCGACGGTTGCTGGCGCTGCGCTTGGCGACGGTGACTTTCATCACGATGACACTGTGTTCATAACTCATGACGCGGTAAATTGCGAAAGCCGACAGGTTTTCAAGAAAGTGCTGCGCAATGGCGCAACTGGCGTGTTTCAGGGTAAAATCCTCGTGAAAGCCGGTGCACAAAAGACCGATGGTTACCAGATTAGTCAATCTCTTTTGCTCGACGAGGACAGTCAGTTTCTCGCGAAGCCTGAGCTTGAGATCTACGCCGATGATGTGGCGTGTTCGCACGGATCCACATCCGGTGCGATTGATGAGGATGCTCTGTTTTATTTGCGTTCACGCGGTGTGACCCATGGTGAAGCGACAGATATGCTAACGCTGTCTTTCCTTGCTGAAGCGGTCGAAGAGATCGAGAACGAAGCGCTCGCAGATGAAATCAACGAGCGATTGGCCGCATGGCTGGCAAGACGTCGTAGCTGATGCCCGCAACAACAGACATTGTTGCGACCTATAAAGGGCCGCGCAGAGCGTTTGCGCGGATCTTGGGCGCGGGTCAACGCGAGGATCGGGCGATAATGATCTTGATGGTCGGCTGTACGATCGCCTTTGTTGCCCGCTGGCCCGCTTTGGCGCGCCAAGCGCATTTGGAGGGTGTTGAGTTGAACATGCTTCTGGGTGGCACGCTCATGGCATGGCTTTTCATTGCGCCATTGGTGTTTTACGCGCTTGCAGCCTTGAGCCATCTGATCGCAAAAATCGTGCGCGGGCAGGGCGATTGGTACGGGGCACGTATCGCACTATTTTGGTCTTTTCTGGCGGCCAGCCCGTTGTTGTTGTTGAATGGCTTGATCGAGGGTTTTGTCGGGCCTGGACCGGGCCTGCAAATCGTTGGCTTCTTGTGGTTCGCAGTTTTTATGTGGTTTTGGCTGTCCGGTCTGATCGAAGCAGAAAGAGGCAATTGATGCTGAACATTTTACTTCCATTAGCGATGCGCACGATTTCCCAACCACGTGAAGCTGCCGCAGAAATTTTGTCCATGTGCCCAGAGCGCAGCATTCTATGGAGCGCCTTGGCGCTGGCGGTCGTGTTGAATACAATCGTCTATCAGCTGTCCTTGGTTCTAACGCCGCCACAAGGGCCGCTGCCGGTGATGTTTACGTCGCCAATCATTTTTGCGGGGTTTATCGGGGCAGGCCTTATTCTGAGCATCTATTCACTAACATACGCGGGGCGTTTCATTGGTGGTAAAGCAAATGTTGAGAGCATCATGCTGCTGCTCATTTGGCTTCAGTTCCTGCGTTTAGCGGTGCAACTAGCCGCATTTGTCTTGATGATTATCGTGCCCGGCATTGCGGGTTTGCTCGTGCTGGGCGCCACGCTATATGGCATGTATCTGCTGTTGCACTTCATTGATGTTGCACATGAATTTAACAATCTGTTCACCAGTTTTGGCGCACTCGTTTTGACTGGCTTTGGAATAATGCTTGGCCTCGCGATTTTGCTGTCGATGCTTGGTGTGCAGAATATGGGACTGACACCGTATGTTTGATGTTGACGCGATCCGCGCTGATTTTCCAATCTTGTCGCGTGAAGTAAACGGCAAGCCCTTGGTATATCTGGACAATGGCGCATCTGCGCAAAAACCGCAGGTGGTGATCGACGCGATTTCGCGCGCCTATAGCGAGGAATACGCGAACGTACATCGTGGACTTCATTTTTTGAGCAACCTAGCCACGGACAAATATGAAGCTGTGCGCGGCACGATCGCCAAGTTTCTAAACGTCGCTGACGCGGAACAGATCGTTTTCAACTCGGGCACGACCGAAGGGATCAACACGGTTGCTTATGGCTGGGCGATGCCGAACCTACAGGCAGGGGATGAAATCATCCTTTCTGTGATGGAGCACCATGCAAACATTGTGCCGTGGCATTTTTTGCGTGAGCGTCAGGGCGTGTTGATCAAATGGGTCGATGTTGATGCAAGCGGAGCGTTGGATCCGCAGGCGTTCATTGATGCGATGGGGCCGCGCACAAAGCTGGTTGCCGTGACGCATATGTCCAATGTACTTGGCACCGTTGTTGACGTGAAAACAATCACTAAGGCTGCGCACGAACGCGGCATTGCAGTCCTGGTGGATGGGTCGCAGTCTGCCGTGCATATGCCTGTAAATGTCGACGATATTGGTTGCGATTTTTATGCCATTACGGGGCACAAACTTTATGGGCCGTCAGGGTCTGGCGCGATCTTTATGAAGCGTGAACGCATGACTGAGATGCGTCCCTTTATTGGCGGTGGCGATATGATCCGTGAAGTCACCAAAGACGCAGTGAGCTACAATGATCCGCCAATGATGTTTGAGGCGGGAACGCCCGGCATTGTTCAGATGATCGGTCTTGGCGTTGCGCTTGAGTATATGATGAACGTTGGAATGGAGGCGATTTCCAGCCATGAAAACGATCTGCGCGACTACGCAAGTACGCGGTTACATGGGCTTAACTGGCTTTCTGTTCAGGGCAATGCTGCGAATAAGGGCGCGATTTTCAGCTTTACGATGGACGGCGCTGCGCATGCGCATGACATCTCGACGATCCTTGATAAAAAGGGTGTCGCCGTGCGTGCAGGCCAGCATTGCACCGGACCTTTGATGGAGTTTTTGGACGAGACGGCAACCTGCCGCGCATCCTTTGCGATGTATAATACGCGCGCGGAAGTTGACACATTGGTCGACGCGCTAGAGCTTGCCCATGATTTATTTGGTTAAAGTTCTGCAGCGACGATGAATGAGCCGGCCATTACAGTGCTCATGGTTCTTTAAACCGTGCTGCAAATGATGAAGGCGGCTATGACTTTAGCGCAATACGAGCAAGGTTTTAGGCATTGCGGGACTGGTGCAGCAAAGCTATACACGCGCGGTGTACGCACCCATAGCTCAGCTGGATAGAGCGCTGCCCTCCGAAGGCAGAGGCCGCAGGTTCGAATCCTGCTGGGTGCGCCATACATCCCACAGCATATACTCACCAAGCCCAATGAAATAAGGCCAATGCTGGCAGATAAACCTTAGCTTCTCTTTGGAACAAACCTTTGGAACAGCCTTTGTTGTTCTAAGAAGCGAGGAGAAGTAAGATGGGTTATGTGATCACGACAAAGGGAATGCTGACTGTGACTGCAAAATATCTGCATAAGGTGAAGGGCAGTGATAACTATTACTTTGTTCGTAGGTTGCCTTCTGACGTCCTGAGGAAGCTCAAAGCATCTGGGCAGAAGCCAAAGCAAAAGGTTGTGATTACAACATCTACCAGCAACCGACAGCTAGCTCTCAAAGAGGCTCACAAAATCAATGCGGCACTCGAAGGTGAATGGGGCAGGGTCCTCAGTGACCAGCCTGCAAGCAATACCATTAGCGATGCTCAGGCTCTTGAAGCACAGTACTCGAACCAGCCCTTCGATCTGAGTGATTACTTGGACAACAAGCTAAGCTCTACAGCTAACGAGCAGATACACACAGCACAGCATTCAGTCTTACCCTCAACAATGAAGCAAGAAGCTGTCGATGCTATTCTAAAGCAGCAGTTGAGTGAAGTAGAGTGGCAAGCTGTTCAGATAGCTAGGGGGCAGCAGGTGTGGTCCTTTAGTATCATACGTGATGAATACATTAACCTGAAAGGTTGGAGTAATAACCGTAAGCAACGGAACCCTGTGAATGCTGCCTTTGAGATATTGATCAAAGCTTTTGGTGATATTTCACCCAACTCTATTACTAGGCTCCAAGTGCATCATTTAGTTAGCGAGCTTATTAACTCAGGGCTAAAGACAGCGAGTGTGAAGCGTCGGTTGAGTGTCATTCGCTCTGCTATCAACTATATCGCAATGATGCAGGAAGTTGAGATTAACAATCCCTTCACCAATGTTAAGATTCCAGACCTCTTCGAAGACGCGGTGGATCGTGTAGATTTTAGTAGTGAGCAGTTACAATCCATTCGTGCAATCCTAACTTCGAGGTTGCAAGCTGGTGAGAGTAATGCGGTCGATGGTGTGATTGCTATGATGATTGATACTGGTATGAGGATAAGTGAGGTTGTTGGTCTTAAAGCTGAGGATATAAACCTCGATGCTGATGTGCCGTATGTGAACC
>JAHEGL010000412.1 GCA_024645145.1 Planktotalea sp. | reverse complement strand
AATCTGAGCCTGAAGCAGCACCGGAGCCACAACGGCCTGTCATACTTTTGGCGACGGACGAAGGTGTGCGCGTTTTGCAGGCAACAAATGCTCCAAAACCGGACGCTATGACGAGTTTGCTTGGCTCGATCTCATATGATGATGCAGGCGATGTTGCTTTAACTGGAACAGGCGCCGGAGAGTTTGTGCGTGTCTATTTGGACAATCGCCCGGTCGCCACGTCGCAGATTGCTGCAAGCGGGGATTGGCAAGCGGGTTTGCCGGCGGTGGACACCGGTATTTATACCCTTCGCGTGGATGAGTTGAACAAGGCGGGCGATGTGGTTGCGCGGGTTGAAACGCCTTTCAAGCGCGAGGAACCAGAGGTTTTGGCCGCTGCGACAGAGCCTAAAAAGCTGATCCAAACGGTGACGGTCCAACCTGGCGCCACGCTTTGGGCGATCGCGCAAGAGCGGTATGGCAGTGGCAGGCTGTATGCGCGAGTGGTCGAGGCGAATGCAGAGTCGATCAAAGATCCAGATTTGATCTATCCAGGACAAGTTTTCACAGTTCCAGACTGACCTTCACTGGTCATTCCCAATTCGTATGCTTATTTGTGAGGTCCAAGCTTGAGGACGCCGCGATATGAGAAGTATGATCCCTACAGATGCCGCTCTTTCTAAAGAGCAACGGGTTTCAGGCTGGCGGGTTATACGTCGTGTCGCGCCCTATCTTTGGCCCGAAGATAAATTATGGGTTAAACAGCGGGTTGTGATTGCTTTGGCGATGCTCTTGGTTGCTAAGATTGTTGCTGTTGGAACTCCGCTTTTATATGCGCGTGCGGTTGATGCCTTGTCTGATGCGGGCGCACCTGATTTGGCCGTGGGCGCGGTTGGCTTAACGATTGCGTATGGTTTAGCGCGTCTGATGTCCAACGGGTTTCAGCAATTGCGTGATGCGGTTTTTGCGAAAGTTGCGCAGGGTGCATTGCGCGCGCTGGCACTGCAAACCTTTGAACACATTCACAGATTATCGATGAGGTATCATATCGGGCGCAAAACAGGTGGCTTGAGCCGGATTATCGAACGCGGTGTCAAAGGCGTTGAGTTCTTGCTGCGCTTTTTATTGTTTTCGATTGGCCCGTTGATCCTTGAGTTGTTGATGATCGCTGGCGTTCTCTTCTTTCTGTTCGATGTTTGGTATCTGGCGGCAGTTTTTGTCACGATAGCCTTTTATGTGTGGTTCACATTTGCGGTGACAGAGTGGCGCGTGAAGTTGCGCAAGCAAATGAATGACCAAGATACAGACGCGAATCAAAAGGCGATAGATAGCCTTTTGAACTTTGAAACTGTGAAGTACTTTGGTGCAGAGACCCGCGAGGCGCGGCGCTATGACAGTGCGATGGCACTGTACCAAGAAGCGGCTCTAAAGACCTCATACTCACTCGCGTTTTTGAATTTTGGTCAGGCGTTTCTGATCACGACGGGTTTGATTGTGGTCATGGTGATGGCGGCCATGGGCGTTCAGAATGGCAATATGAGCGTTGGTGATTTTGTGATGGTGAATGCCTACATGATCCAAATCACGATGCCGCTGAATTTCCTTGGCACAGTTTATCGTGAAATTCGCCAAGCTTTGGTCGATATGGGCGAAATGTTCGATCTGCTTGAGCAGCCGCCAGAAGTTGCGAACAAAGATAGTGCTAAGGATCTGGCCATTGCGGGTGGGCACGTGAAGCTGAATGATGTTCATTTTGGCTATGATGAAGCGCGCCCGATTTTGAAGGGCGTAGATCTGGACGTGCCTGCGGGTCAGAACATTGCGATTGTCGGGCCGTCCGGGTCTGGCAAGTCTACGATTGGGCGATTGTTGTTTCGCTTTTATGATGTGAATGGTGGCAGTTTGGAGATTGATGGGCAGGATGTGCGCGATGTGACGCAGACCAGTTTGCATGATGCCATTGGCGTCGTTCCGCAAGACACGGTGCTATTCAACGACACCATCCGCTACAATATTGCCTACGGCAAAGACGGCGCTAGCCATGGCGAGATTGAAGATGCTGCGCGCGCGGCCCAGATCCATGATTTCATTATGGCGCTGCCTGATGGCTATGAGACGACTGTAGGAGAGCGTGGATTGAAGCTGTCTGGTGGGGAAAAGCAACGTGTGGGCATTGCACGCACTTTGCTCAAAAACCCGCCCATTTTGTTGCTGGATGAGGCGACTTCTGCACTGGATAGCGGGACCGAGCATGAAATTCAGGACGCTTTGGCAAAGGCCGCTGAGGGGCGCACGGTGATCACAATTGCGCACCGCTTGTCGACAATTGCGGATGCAGATCGGATTGTCGTTCTCGCCGATGGGCAAATCGCTGAGCAGGGCAGTCATGCGGAGCTTTTGGAGCTTTCAGGGCGATATGCAGGCCTTTGGCACCGTCAGCAATCTGAAGAGGCTGCTTAGCGCTGAGGAGGGTGCGTGGTACCACGCACCCTACGTTTGCTGTTACTCGGCAGCTTTGAGCGGTGAAACCATGATCATCGCTGGTTCTGCCTCTGGCGCAAAGTCTTCATCCGTCTCGTCATCGTCTTCCCAAAGGATTATTGGCGCTTTTATGCGACGTGCTTCGCGTTGCAGCGCCCAGTCGCGTGCAGCAGCGCTTGAACGCCCCATCGACAATTTGGCAAGCAGACGCGCGATCCATTGAATGTAAGTCGTCGTCCAGACGCGAAGGGCCAGCATCGAAGGTGTGAACACAAGTGTCAGAACCGTCGCGATACCAAGTCCGAAGACCACTGCTGTTGCAAGTTGCTTCCACCAAAGGGCTGTCGGGCTATTGACTGTGAAACCACCACCGATGAAGTCTAAGCTCAGACCGAACATCATCGGAGCCAGACCAGCCATCGTTGTAATCGTCGTCAGCAAAACAGGGCGAATACGATCTTCGGCAGTGCGCACGATGGCTTCGATCCTTGGCATGTAGCGACTGTATTCTTGGTAGGTATCAATCAGAACAATGTTGTTGTTCACCACAATCCCGGCGAGTGCCACAATGCCTGTACCCGTCATAATGATGGAGAAGGCCTGATCCATCACAAGCATACCAATAAGCACGCCTGTCGTAGACAGGATCACCGCAAGAAGGACCAAGACGGAGTTATAAAAGCTGTTGAACTGTGCAAGCAGGATGATGAACATCAAACCCAAAGCACCCGCAAAAGCAGTCGATAGGAAGCGCTGGCTTTCGGCCTCGTCCTCTTGATCGCCAGTCCATTCCCAGTCCACGCCAGCAGGAAACGGCTCTGTTTCCAACCATTCGGTGAGCGCAATAATGCGTTCATTCGGGGTGATGGGCACGTCTTTTGCTTCGCCATCCTCGCCAATAACTGATTTTGTAAGATCGCTTTCAACAGCTGCTTTTACGTCAAAATAGCGCTTCTGATCGATCCTATTGATCTCGGCCAGTTTCTGGACAGGTTTGCGAGTGGTGAAATTGCTTAGTGGGATTAGGCCATCACGCGTGCGCACCTTGAGCGTGTCGAGGGTGCTGAGAACACGATCTTCTTCGGGCAAACGAACACGAATTTCGATCTCTTCATCCGAGCTGTCAACGCGCATCGTATCCAACAGCAAGCCACGAGTCACAAGCTGAACTATGCCGCCAACCGTCGCCACGTCCGCGCCGTAGCGACCAGCTTTTTGCACGTCAACGTCAATTTGCCAGTCAATACCCGGCAAAGGACGTGTATCTTCAATCAGCTTCAAACCTTCAGTCGTTTCGAACTGCGCGCGCGCGAGCGCAGTTGCGTCTAGAAGGTTATCCCAATCATCTGCTTTCAAGCGTAGCTGAACTGGCTTGCCAGAGGCAGGACCTCGCGCTTGGGCAAGGATCTCAATCTCAATCCCAGGGATCTTTTGCAGATCGCGTGTGAGTTCTGCGATCACGGTATCGCCGTCAAGTTCTGGGCGGTCTACGCGATCTTCCCAAGGGATTGTTTCTAGCTGGATCTGGCCAATCGTTTCCTTTGGCGTCGATGCGCCAGAGGCGTCTGTATTCAAGCCACCTTCGCCCGCGAACGCAAATGCGCTTTGCACGCCTGGGTGCTTTAGGACGACGTCTTCCGCCTTGGCGACAAGACGGTCTTTTTCGGACAGGGACAAGTTTCCGCGCGCGAGCACATAGACGATGGCCTGTTCTGGTTCACTCTCAACAAAGAATTCAACGCCATTGTTGTTCTCACCAAAGTAGCTGAACGTGCTCATCACAAAGAAACCAACAGCTGCAATAGAGACCAATGGCATGATCGGATTGCCGGTGATGCCTTTGATCAAAACACCAAAGAGCGTGCGGCGATGACCTGCTTTGATCTTGGTCCGCTTGTGCTCAAATTTGGCGGCACCAAGCGTGACGCAGGCCGCAAAGGCACCAAAAAGGAATAGGGCGATACCGGGCAGCGCGCCAACGAAGCCCTCAGCAATTGGCATTCCACCAAAAAGATATCCTGGGTTTAAGACCTGCATTGCCCCAAGAAAGACAGTGTAAAGCGCTGGCGGCACCAAAATGGCGCGCACGATCCATGGGAACTTGGCGCGCAATGCATCAGACGTGTTGCCAAATGCGCGGCTCAAGCGACCTGTTACGCCGCCCATAACAGGCAGATAGACAAGCGCGACGACTAAGGACGCAGACAGAACGAAGATCAGCGTGACCGGGAGCATGCCCATGAATTGACCAGGGACACCAGGCCAGAACAGCATCGGCAAAAACGCACAAAGCGTTGTCGCTGTGGAAGAAACGATGGGCCAGAACATGCGCTTTGCGGCTTCAACATAGGCGTCCATCGGGCCAGAGCCGTCAGCGATACGTTTGTCTGCATATTCGACCACAACAATGGCGCCATCGACCAACATCCCAACGGCAAGGATCAGACCGAACATCACGATGTTTGAAATGGTCACTTCCATCACGGCAAGAAAGACGAAGCAAAGCAGGAATGACGTAGGGATCGCGAAGCCGACCAATAGGGCCGGGCGCGTGCCTAGAGCTGCAAGAACAACGATCATCACAAGGGCGATCGCGGTCAGAACAGAACCTTCAAGCTGGCTCACCATAGAGCCAACTGTGCGGGATTGGTCATTAGATGTGCCCACGTCGATAGAGGCTTGCAGCGCTTCGGGCCATTCAGCGCGGGCTTCTTCGACAGTGGTTTTTACGAGCT
>JAHEGL010000056.1 GCA_024645145.1 Planktotalea sp. | reverse complement strand
TGCAGGGTCTTGGGCGGTGATGAACATGCAGCGCTACGGGGCTGCGATGTACCGCACGCTGGGTGAGGACGTGGACTACCCGATGAATTACCACGTTACAGGTTCGATCCGTCTCGCGCACTCAAAAGAGCGTATGCAAGAGTTTGAGCGTGTTGCGGGAATGGGCCGTTACCAAGGTCTGCAAATGGATATTATGACGCCGAAAGAAATGCAGGAATTGCATCCTTTCATGGAAACGCATGATCTGGAGGGTGGTCTTTGGGATCCATTGGATGGCGATATTGATCCCGCCCAATTGACCCAAGCACTTGCCAAAGGCGCGCGCGATGCGGGCGGGCGGATTGAACGCTTTTGCCCTGTCACAGGTATCGACCGTGATGGCGACGAGTGGATCGTGAAGACCGACAAAGGTGATATTCGCTGCGAGAAGGTCGTGAATTGTGCAGGCTATTATGCGCAGCGCGTCGGCGAGATGTTCAAGCCCTTTGGCGGCCGTACCGTTCCGATGGTTGTGATGTCTCACCAGTATTTTTTGACGGGTCAGCTGCCTGAATTGGAAGCGTGGACCAAGGAAAAAGGCCACAAAGTCCCGCTGCTGCGTGATGTGGATATTAGCTATTACCTGCGACAGGATAAAAACGGCCTGAACCTTGGCCCATACGAGCGTAATTGCAAAGCGCATTGGGTCACGCCGGACGATCCTATGCCCGAAGATTTCTCTTTCCAGTTATACCCCGATGATCTTGAGCGGATCGAATTCCAGATTACTGACGCGATGGAGCGGGTTCCGCTTCTGGGCGAGGGCGGGATTGAGCGCAATATCAACGGACCTATCCCATATGCGCCTGATGGCTTGCCGATGGTTGGCCCGATGCCCGGATGCCCGAACGCTTACGAAGGTCATTCTTTCACCTTTGGCATTGCTCAAGGGGGCGGTGCAGGCAAAGTGCTGTCCGAATGGATCATGCACGGTGAAACGGAAGATGACATGTGGGCCGCTGATCCTCGTCGCTACACCGATTATACGGATCACGATCACTGCCTCGCCAAGGCGCTGGAAACTTACGGCCATGAATACGCGATGCATTTCCCGCATCATGAATGGCCAGCAGGTCGTGACAAAAAGCTCTCGCCTGTGGACGCGAAAATACGTGCTGCAGGTGGCCAGATGGGTGCCTACAACGGGTGGGAACGTGCGAATTGGTTTGCCAAGGACGGCGATGACACATCTGAGGAAAGCACACAAACATGGGAGCGCAATGGCCCATGGGAACAGCGTATCAAAGAAGAAGTCGAAGCTGTGCGCGACGGCGTCGGCGTTCTTGATTTGCCGGGCTTTTCTCGCTTCAATCTAAGCGGAGCAGGTGCCGCCGAATATCTGCGTGGCTTGATCGCAGGGGCTTTGCCAAAAGTGGGCCGCATGAACCTTGCGTATTTCGCAGACAGCCGTGGTCGTATCCTGACGGAGATGTCAGTGATGCGGCACGGTGAAGATGACTTCACGCTCATCACCGCTGCACTTGCCCAGTGGCATGATTTTGATGTGCTGAACAAAAATCTGCCTGCGGGACTGGCATTGAGCGATCACACGACAGAGTATTCCACGCTTATCGTCACAGGCCCGAAGTCACGCGACTTGTTTGAAACGATTGGCACTGATGCGGACCTGTCCTCTGGTTGGCTTACACATCAAGCAGCAACTGTCGCTGGAACAGCCTGTGCGTTGAACCGCGTCAGCTTTGCTGGTGAGCTTGGCTGGGAAATTCACGCGAAGATGGCAGATATTCCAGCGCTTTATGATGCGGTTATTGGTGCCGGTGCGACGCCCTTCGGGATGTATGCATTGAGCTCCATGCGCATTGAAAAAGGCTATCGCGCTTGGAAAGGGGATCTGTCCACAGATTACACCCTGTTGGAAGGCGGGCATGAGCGTTTCATCAAGTTCGACAAACCACAGGACTTCCCGGGCAAAGCAGCGTTGCTGAGCGAAAAGCAAACCGGCCGCAAAAAGGGCTTTGTCACACTGACTATCGATGATGCTTGCGATTTTGATGCGCCCTACATGTCCACGATTTGGAAGGGCGAAGAGGTTGTTGGCGAAGTCACATCCTCTGCGATGGGCTACCGCACAAACAAATGCATCGCCCTTGGTATGTTGCGCGCTGATTTGCTCGAGCCCGGTACAAAGCTGGAAGTTGAGATTTTTGGCGGGCGTTACAGTGCCACTGTTCAAGCAGATCAACCCATGTGGGATCCTGCAAACGAAAGACTGCGTGCGTGACCCACACGGCAGATGATATTGACTGGCATGACAGCTTGCTGTCGCGTTCCTTTCTTTGGGTAAAGGTCGCCGCAACGCTCTATGTTGTTGGCATTCCAATCAGTCATTTTGTTCTGCCGCACAGCTATGTTTGGAGCATCGCGCTGTTCTTCTTGATTGCGATGCTCTTCACCTATCCTACCGCTGCCTTGCGAAGCGGGAGCCACTTTACTCTTGAAGCCCGTTTTGCGGCTTTATTGGCGTTGATTGGGTGCTTTGGGGTTGTCACAAGGCCTTGGCTCATCATCGTTGGCATCTTTGGCCATGGCGTTTGGGATCTGATGAAACATCGCGGCCATGGCACACCCTTTTTTGGTTGGTACATAAGTGGTTGCGTTGTCGTGGACTGGTGCTATGCGGCGGCTCTGACATTCTTCTTGCTGACAGGACCGATCTGATGACAGAAATTACCCTCCTTGATGGTGGCATGGGCCAAGAGCTTGTTCACCGTGCTGGCGACAAGCCGACAGCGCTTTGGTCCACACAAGTTATGATGGATCGCCCGGGGCTCGTCGCTGAAGTGTCGAGCGATTTCTTTGCCGCGGGAGCAACGATTGCAACATTGAACAGTTACGCAGTTCAGCGTGACCGCCTTTCGGTTGCGGGGATCGAAGATAAGTTTGAAACGTTGCACGCGATGGCGTTGCAAGAAGCGCAAAACGCACGCGCAACGCATGGGGCTGGCCGCATTGCGGGAAGTTTAGGTCCACTCGGTGCGAGCTACCGTCCTGATATTCATCCAGCGCCGGATGTTGCCGTGCCGATCTATTCTGAAGTGGCGGCCAAATTTGCGGGAAATACGGATCTGGTGATTTGTGAAACGGTCGTTTCACTCGAGCATACGCGCTGCATCATCCAAGCTGCTAAATCAGCGAACGTGCCAATTTGGTGCGCCTTTTCAGTAAGTGATGAAGATGGCAGCATTCTACGATCAGGCGAGCCGCTTGAAGAAGCTGTGATGATTGCTAAAGATATGGGCGTTGAGGCGGTTCTTGCGAACTGCTCTACCCCAGAAGTTATTCCTGAAGCCCTGTCACATCTTGCAAAAGCTGACTTGCCCTATGGGGCTTATGCAAATGGCTTCACAAAAATCACAGATGGCTTTTTGAGAGAAAACCCGACTGTTGATGCGCTTAGTAAACGTCATGATTTCACGCCTGAGAGCTATGCTGATCACGTGATGAAGTGGGTTGATCAGGGTGCAACCCTTGTGGGCGGATGCTGTGAAGTCAGCCCTGCGCACATCGCTGAAATTGCCAAGCGCTTGCGCGCCGCTGGCCATACAATCGTTTAAAGGAACCTCGCCGATGTCTCTTCCTGAAAAAGCGCGTGTCGTCATTATTGGCGGTGGTGTCATTGGGTGCTCTGTTGCCTATCACTTGGCCAAGCTGGGTTGGAAAGACATCGTTCTTCTTGAACGCAAACAACTAACGTCAGGCACGACGTGGCACGCAGCGGGTCTTATCGCGCAGCTGCGTGCGACCAAGAATATGACCAAACTGGCGAAGTACTCGCAAGAGCTCTACGGCAATCTTGCGGCTGAAACGGGTGTGGAGACTGGTTTCAAACGCTGTGGGTCGATCACCGTTGCTTTGACAGAAGAGCGTTTAGAAGAGATCAATCGCCAAGCTGCGATGGCACGGTCTTTTGGCGTTGAAGCAGAGCCGATTTCACCTGATGAGGTGAAAGCAAAGTACGAGCATCTCAACATCGATGGTGTCAAAGGGGGCGTTTACCTACCGCTCGATGGGCAGGGTGACCCTGCCAACATCGCACATGCTTTGGCAAAAGGCGCGCGACAGAACGGTGCTCTGGTGAAAGAGGGCTACCTTGTCACAGACACCCATAAAGAGGGTCGCCGCGTTACGGGTGTAACGTGGGAAGACAAAAACGGCGAGACAGGGCATATCGCTACAGACCACGTCGTAAATTGTGGCGGTATGTGGGGTCATTCGATTGGCCGTATGGCAGGTGTGAACGTACCGCTTCATTCGTGTGAGCATTTTTACATCGTGACGGAAGCGATCGCGGGCTTGACACAAATGCCTGTGCTGCGTGTGCCGGATGAGTGTGCATACTACAAGGAAGACGCGGGCAAGATGCTTTTGGGGGCGTTTGAACCCGTTTCCAAGCCTTGGACGTTGGACATCCCGAAAGACTTTGAGTTTGATCAACTCCCCGAAGATTTTGATCATTTTGAACCTATCTTAGAAAACGCTGTAGAACGCATGCCAATGTTGGCGGAAGCGGGAATTCACACGTTCTTTAATGGCCCGGAAAGCTTTACGCCGGATGACGCTTACCACCTAGGCCTAGCGCCTGAATTGGATAATTTCTGGGTCGCGGCGGGCTTTAATTCCATCGGTATCCAATCCGCAGGTGGCGCGGGTTCGGCGCTCGCGCAATGGATGGACGAGGGCGCTAAACCTTTTGATCTTGGCGATGTCGATATTTCCCGTATGCAGCCATTCCAAGGCAATAAAACCTATCTCTTTGAGCGCTCTAAAGAGACGCTTGGCCTGCTCTATGCAGACCACTTTCCCTACCTTCAAAAGAAAACGGCGCGCGGTGTTCGGCGCACTCCATTTCATGCGCAGCTTTTGGAAAAAGGCGCGGTCATGGGCGAAATCGCGGGTTGGGAACGCGCAAACTGGTTCGCGCGTGAAGGCCAAGAGCGCGAATATAAGTACAGCTGGCAGCGTCAGAATTTCTTTAACAACGTGCGCGATGAACATATGGCCGTGCGCACAGGAGTCGGCATGTATGACATGTCGTCTTTCGGAAAAATTCGCGTTGAAGGGCGCAATGCGGAGCAATTCCTAAATTACATTGGCGGTGGTGATTATTCGGTGCCTGTGGGCAAGATTGTTTACACGCAATTCCTGAACCATCGTGGCGGTATTGAGTCCGATGTGACCGTGACGCGCCTATCCGAAACAGCCTATCTTGTTGTCACGCCTGCGGCGACACGCCTTGCGGATGAAACATGGATGCGTCGTCATCAGGGTGACTTCAATGTGGTCATCACCGATGTAACCGCTGGTGAAGGTGTACTTGCGATCATGGGCCCCAAAGCACGTGATTTGTTGCAAGCTGTTTCTCCGAATGATTTTACGAATGCTGTGAATCCGTTTGGTACCGCGCAGGATATCGAGATAGGTATGGGCCTTGCTCGTGCGCACCGCGTGACCTACGTGGGCGAGCTCGGATGGGAGATTTACGCATCCTCTGATATGGCCGGCCATGTGTTTGAGACGCTTTATGTCGCAGGGCAGGATATGGGTCTGAAGCTGTGCGGTATGCATATGATGGACACGTGCCGCATGGAAAAAGGCTTTCGCCATTTCGGGCATGACATCACCTCTGAAGATCATGTGATGGAAGCCGGTCTTGGCTTTGCCGTGAAGAAGGACAAAGCGCAGTATATCGGGCGCGACGCAATCTTGAACAAGCAAGAGAACGGTCTGGATATGCGCTTGTTGCAGTTCAAGTTGAGCGATCCAGAACCGCTTTTGTATCATGCTGAACCAGTGCTACGGGATGGTGAGATTGTCAGCTATCTGACGTCAGGCGCTTATGGTCATCATGAGGGCGCTGCGATGGGTATGGGCTATATCCCGTGCAAGGGTGAAAAGCTTGCAGATGTCTTGGGGTCAACGTTTGAGATTGATGTGGCCGGGACACGGGTGCGCGCGGAAGTATCTTCAAAACCATTCTACGATCCAAAGTCTGAGCGTGTGAAGGTTTAAGCGATGGGTGCGTGGTTTCACGCACCTTACGTAAGGTGTCGTTCTTTGAACGCACCCTTCTTTCCATTGCCCAAGCAGTGCAGTAGCACTGCACCATGACACAGCGCGAAAACGTAGACACCCCACAAGGCCTTGCCTTTGCTCTTACAGCCTATTTCTTGTGGGGGTTCTTACCGCTCTACATTAAGGTGCTCGCGCATATTCCACCTGTCGAAATCATCGCGCATCGCATTATTTGGTCAGTGCCTATTGCAGTGCTCGTGTTGCGTTTCTTGCGCAGAACCAAGGACGTTATCACTGCTTTAAAGACCCCGAAGATGCTTGGCATGGCCTGCGTCACGGCTGCTTTGGTGTCGCTGAATTGGGGCATTTATGTCTGGGCTGTTACTGCAGGTTACGCGATGGAAGCGGCGCTGGGCTATTATATGAACCCGCTTTTTAGCATTGCTCTGGGTGCTCTGTTGCTTGGTGAAAAACTGAGCAAAGCACAGATGATCGCAATTGGTTTGGCAGCCACGGCGGTTTTGGTTCTGGTGATTGACGGGGGCGGACTACCGTGGGCCGCGCTTGGCATGATGTTCACGTGGGGCTTTTATGCGCTTGGCAAGAAGCAGTTGCCGATCGGCCCCAACCAAGGGTTTCTATTGGAAGTTCTAATCTTGCTCCCCTTCGCGCTTGCCTATGTGGCCTATCTCAGTACGCAAGGCAAATCGCATTTTGATTCCACGCTCAGCGCGGACACTTTGCTTCTTCTGGGGTGCGGCGTGATTACGGCGGTGCCATTGATGATCTACGCAAATGGCGCTAAACTTTTACGGCTCTCAACCATTGGAATTTTGCAATATATTGCGCCAACGATCATCTTTTTGATCGCTGTTTTTGTTTTTGATGAACCCTTCGAACGCGCACGCGCGATAGCCTTTCCGCTGATTTGGCTCGCGCTTATAGTCTACACCACGTCCATGATCCGTCAGATGCGCAAAACCTAGCTGAGCGCGCTTTTGTGTTTCAAGAATGCCGGATCTTTCATCACGCGCGCGTTCATCGCGTCGCGCAAAGCTCCGATGCTTTTGTGAGGGCGCATAACAACTTCAAATGTTTCGATCAGCCCGTCATCATTTAGTGTAATCAAGTCAACACCAACCGCATCAAGATCACCAATCTTACATTGAAATTCCAGCGCCCAATCCTTGCAAGTGCCCATGACGCGGCGATATTCAAAATCGCTGAAAACCTGTCCAACGTGCCCCAAGACAGCCGCGACGACATCGCGTCCTGTCCATGTTGCGAAATACGTCGGTGGCAGGAACTTTACCTGTTGCGCGAGCAGTGGTGCAATTTTTGTCTGGTCACCTTTTGCGACGACCTCTTGCATGGTGATGATAGTCGGGTGCATTGCAAACTCCTTTGCAAGCGACCCTAGGGTCTACATGTCGGGTTGAAAAGCGCGCGCGCATCTGAGACGAAAGCGTATGAGCTCTGCATATAACCCACCGAATGATCCATTGGACATTATCCACGATGATCATGAACTATTGATAGTGAACAAACCTGCTGGTTTGCTGTCGGTTCCTGGTAAAGGTGAAGAGCTGGCAGACTGTCTGATGTCGCGTATTCAAATGGTGTTCCCGCAAGCCTTGCTCGTCCATCGATTGGACCGAGACACATCAGGCGTTATGGTGTTTGCGCTGACCCGTCATGCGCAGCGCCACTTGGGTCTGCAATTTGAAAAACGCATGACGCAGAAAACTTATGTTGCGCGAGTGGCTGGGACTTTAGAACCGAAAACAGGGGCAGTGGACCTACCTCTGATCGTGGATTGGCCCAATCGGCCTTTGCAAAAGGTTTGTCATGAAACGGGCAAAAATGCGCATACCGACTACCGCGTGATGCGTTATGGCACTGGTGAAACTCGGGTGCGATTGACGCCTAGAACGGGGCGTTCTCATCAGCTTCGCGTGCATATGCTCGCGCTGGGCCATCCAATTTTGGGTGATCCATTCTATGCATCTGGGCCTGATCTGGAGGATCATGCGCGCTTGATGCTGCATTCAGAAGAGTTGCGCGTGAAGCACCCTGATGGGGGCAATACCCATAAATTCCGCGCCAAAGCACCGTTTTAAAAAGTCATTCTGCAAGGCGCGCTGAACAGTGCATTTAAGCATTGGGAGCGCGTCGGGTTCGGCGTTTATAACATACGCAAAATGTGGCTTAGGCGGCGTTCATTCGTACAAAGTTAGGATACTTGCATTAGGCACGAAAAATGCGCCAGAACGGGTACGGCGCATTTTTCTATTGTGAGGTGCGTTTATGACTTAACTTTTGCCATTCCAGCCAGAGACAGCCTTGATTTCAAGGAATTCCTCAAGACCAAAAACGCCACCTTCGCGGCCGTTGCCGGACTGCTTGTAGCCCCCAAACGGGGAACCTTGCGCAAAGCCTTGTGCGTTGGTTTCGACCATGCCAGAGCGCAAACGACGTGCGACACGGCGACGTTTTCCATCGTCAGGTGTTTGCACGTAGTTGGTAAGGCCATAGGGCGTGTCATTGGCGATTGCGATAGCTTCCTCTTCGGTGTCGAAAGGGATCATAGCCAAAACAGGCCCAAAGATTTCTTCCTGTGCGATGCGCATGTCGTTGGTGGCATCGGCAAAAACGGTTGGCTTCACATAATAACCACGGTTCAGTCCATCTGGACGACCAAGACCGCCCGCAACAAGCTTTGCCTCGCCCATGCCGACTTCGATCAGACCTTGGATCTTGTCGAATTGCGCTTTGGATACGACGGGGCCGATGTGCTTGCCCTCTTCAGATGCGGGACCAACGTGGGTGTTGTTCGCGGCCTCTGTGACGACCTCAACCGCGCGGTCATAGACGGAACGCTCAACCAACATGCGGGTTGGTGCGTTACACGACTGACCTGAGTTGCGGAAGCAACGATCCGCGCCGTATTTCATTGCGCGTTCACCTGCATCTGCAAAGATGATGTTCGCGCCTTTACCACCGAGCTCTAGGCTCACGCGCTTAAGGCTATCTGCAGCCGCTTTAGAAATCAGAATGCCCGCACGGGAAGATCCTGTGAAGCTAACCATATCTACGTCTGGGTGCACAGAAAGTTGCGAACCAACGCCGACACCGTCACCGTTGACCAAATTAAACACGCCCGCAGGGAAACCTGCTTCATGCATAAATTCCGCAAATAAAACGCCAGAAAGAGGGGCAATCTCGGAGGGCTTCAGAACAACGGTACAGCCTGTCGCAATCGCTGGAATCGCCTTCAGTACGATCTGGTTCATCGGCCAGTTCCAAGGCGTGATACAAGCGACCACACCGATTGGTTCTTTCAGCGTCATTTCGGTTTTGGTGTATTCGGAGTCGAATTCAAAATCGCGGAAAGCTTTAAGGAAGCCATCAAGATGCCAGCTGCCCGCACCTGTTTGCTGGGCGCGACTTAGGTTGATCGGCGCGCCCATCTCAATTGACATGGCTTGCGCCATTTCTTCCTGACGCGCATTGTAAATCTCAAGCAGTTTTTCCAGAAGCGCAATCCGCTCTTCTTTGGAGGTTTGTGACCACGTTTCAAACGCAGCTTTTGCTGCTGCAACCGCCGCGTCTGTGTCCGCTTGTCCACCTAAAGAAATAACGGCGCAATTTTCCTCTGTAGAGGGGTTCACCACATCGAAGTCGTTCGCAACGACAGGGTCGACCCATGCGCCATTGATATAAAATTGACGGTGTTCAAGCATCAGAAGGCTCCTTTTAAATTCATGCATGCGCGGCGTTGCCCCGCAAATCATCGGCACTCTGTCACTCTCGTCAGCTTGGTGCAAGAGAGGGGATGTAAGTACGTTCGGTCACAGTCATCTTGAGCGTGAAATGAATTGAAAAAAAATGAGGGGAGGCCTGCGTATGATCGAAGTGGTTCTGTCTTTTATGGCGCAGACAGATCAAGGCACGATCCTGATTTCAAACCCGAAAGATGTAATATCAGTCTGCACAACTGAGTTCAGAGCGGTTGCGCAACTGGTTCCTGATTGGGAAGCGGAGCACGAACGTGATTGGCGTTTGCCAAATGACAGCGCGATTGCGCACTCAGTTTTTATCATTGGACACATCTAGCGTGCGCTTAGTATGTGCACATGCCAGCCCAAAACGCCGTTGCGATGCCAGCAAATTGGAGACTGGGCCTGGATGTGGCTATTTCGACGGCTGTTTTAGTGAAGACGCGATAGCGAATTTTGGGTCGTCCGAAACTGTATTGCCGTAAAGAGCAACCTTCCAAATAGAACAAGACTTAAAAGTGGAATGAGCCCAGCAAAACGCTGAGCTCTTTTTTTGATTATTCTATCGATATCTTAGAAGCGGTAGGATGCTGTGATTGCGATATACGGATAAACGCCGAACTGTGACAATTCATCATTAATGTTTTGGACTTCAGCCGCAACATCATCAGCAGGCGCGGCTGGTGCAGTGAGGCTGACATTCAAACCACCCATCGCAATAGCGCCAATTTCACCGCTTAGCGTAAAGCGGCGGCCGATGTCCCAATCATACCCAAGGCTCGCCATTGGCGACACCTTGCGTTTGAACGCGACAGATGCATTAGCTGTTTCGCCGCTATTAAATGTCGCTGTACCAATTGTAATTTGGTTGTTTGGGCCAGCAGTTGTTGAACCGCTGAAGCTCGTGTTTGAGATGAATGCACCACCTGAAACGCGGAAACCTGAGCTGCCTGTGTAATAGTCGCCCAACAGTGCAAAGCCACCAAGCTGACCGCTGGTGTTGTATGTAACGCCATCAATCCTTTGAGTGCTGCCGCCGCCAAGGTTTTTGGTGCTGATGCCACCAGACAAAACACCGCGTACCGCCCAATTTTGGTTGATCCGATATGCGCCCTCTAAATTAGCGCCAAGCGTCGAAATCCCGAGGCCAAAGCGCAAGTTGCTGTCCTGGGCGAGAGCGCTGTTTGCAAACAATGCGATCGCTGACGTGGCAATTAAAAGAATTTTCATTTCTATACCCCACTCATTAATTCTTCTTCGTGTTTTTTTGAGAATCTCTTGTGGGTCAATAGTTTGGATTTTTCTTTCGTCATTGGCGCATGGATACAACAACTTAAAGTGGAAAACCCCCGCCACAATCAAAGTGTAGCAGGGGTTCCTTGGCACAATCCGTGAGTGAAGGCACCGATAACAGTTCCTCTTTGCCTTGTGCTGAAAAATTAAAAACGGGAAAAAGCAGCGCTTTTGCCCCCACTTTTTTACTCAGCGTCGAGCAAGCCTGAGCGGAACAAGACGCCAGCGGCGATTGCGCCGATGATGGGTGCAACGATGAACAACCAAAGCTGTGCAATCGCTGTGCCACCGACGAAAAATGCTGGCCCGATGGAGCGTGCAGGATTCAGCGAAACGCCTGTGACGTTAATACCGACCAAGTGGATCACCACGAGCGCGAGTCCAATCGCGAGACCCGCCATGGCGGAGGGTGCACCAGCGCCAGTCGCGCCAAGGATGACGACGAGGAACAAGAAGGTTGCAACAACTTCAAAGACGAAAGCAGCGGCCATTGTGTATTCGCCCAAGTAGCCAGCGCCCCAGCCGTTCTGGCCAAGTCCGTTTGCGGCAACTGTGTAGTCTGCTTTACCCGATGCAATGATCATCAAAACAAGCGCGCCAGCGATACCGCCCGCGCCCTGCGCGATCATGTAAGGAATAGCTTCACCAACGTTCATGCGGCCGGATGCTACGACGCCAAGTGTGACTGCAGGGTTAATGTGGCAGCCTGAAACGGAACCAATGCCATATGCCATACCGATCAGCGCGAGGCCGAATGAGAAGCTGATGCCAGTGAGACCAATGTCGCCCCCAGCGATAACAGCAGCGCCGCAACCGAATATAACGAGTGTGAATGTACCGATGAATTCCGCTAATGGTTTTCTCATGTCGTGTCCCTTTATTTTACTGTGAAGGAACAGTTAAAGACGAAGTCGTTTTGTTGAACGGGGAATAACCCAAAGAAAAAAGCCCCCGCGTTTCCACAGGGGCTTTCTTAATTCAAATTGAAGGCAGATTAGTCGTCAGACTTCTCAGCTGCTTCTGGCTTAACTTCTTCGCCAGTTTCCTGATCCACAACCTTCATGGACAGGCGCACTTTGCCGCGATCATCAAAGCCCAACAGCTTAACCTTCACATCCTGACCTTCTTTGAGAACGTCGGATGGGTGGTTCAAGCGACGGTTCTCAATCTGAGAGACGTGTACCAGACCATCGCGCTTGCCGAAGAAGTTCACGAAGGCACCGAAATCAACGATTTTCACAACCTTACCGTCGTAAACCATGCCCTCTTCAGGCTCGGCCACGATGGAATAGATCATGTCGTAGGCTTTCTTGATGGATTCACCATTCGGCGACGCTATCTTGATGATGCCCTCGTCATTGATGTCCACTTTCGCGCCAGAAACTTCAACGATCTCGCGGATAACTTTACCGCCAGAACCGATGACTTCACGGATCTTATCTGTTGGAACCTGCATTGTTTCGATGCGAGGAGCATGCACAGAAAATTCCTGCGCGCCATCAATGGCTTTGCCCATTTCACCGAGGATATGCATACGGCCGTCTTTGGCCTGCTCCAGAGCTTTTTCCATGATGTCAGGCGTGATGCCTGCGATCTTGATGTCCATCTGAAGGGACGTGATACCGTTTTCTGTACCAGCCACTTTGAAGTCCATGTCGCCAAGGTGATCTTCGTCGCCAAGGATGTCGGACAGGATCGCGTAGGAGCCGTCTTCTTCCATGATGAGACCCATCGCAACACCAGCAACCGCAGACTTGAGCGGAACACCTGCGTCCATCATCGAGAGCGAGCCACCACAAACGGACGCCATAGATGACGAGCCGTTGGATTCGGTGATCTCGGACACAACGCGAACGGTGTACGGGAAATCTGTCGCCGCAGGCAGAACCGCCTGAAGCGCGCGCCAAGCCAGTTTACCGTGACCGATTTCGCGGCGACCGGGAGGGCCCACGCGGCCAGCTTCACCCACAGAGTAGGGAGGGAAGTTGTAGTGCAGCAGGAAGTTGGATTTGAAGTTGCCGTGCAGTGCGTCGATGAACTGCTCGTCGTCTCCGGTACCGAGTGTTGTTACAACGAGACCCTGCGTTTCGCCACGTGTGAACAAGGCAGAACCATGTGTACGTGGTAGAATGCCTGTCTCAGACACGATTGGGCGAATCGTTGTCGTGTCACGACCATCGATACGCTTGCCTGTCTTTACAACGTCACCGCGAAGAATGCCTGCTTCCAGACCCTTCATTGCGGAACCAAGGTTCGCATCGGCGAGCTGCTCTTCGGAAAGGGCGTCTTTGATAACGGCACGTGCATCGTTGACGGCTGTCGTACGCTCTTGCTTGTCTGTGATCGCAAAGGCAGCGCGCATGTCTTTTTCGCCAGCTTTAGCAACTGCGGCGGAAAGCTCAGAGTAATCCGCAGGCGCGAAGTCAAATGGCTCTTTTGCGCAGTCTTCTGCCAGATCAACGATCAGATCGATCACAGGCTGGAAGGACTGGTGCGCAAAGTTCACAGCACCGAGCATTTCAGCTTCAGACAGCTCATATGCTTCGGACTCAACCATCATGACGGCATCTTTTGTACCAGCAACAACAAGGTCGAGACGCTGCTCTGGGTTCAAACGCAGGTCCTGCATGTCGTCGACTGTCGGGTTCAGAGTGTATTCGCCGTCAACGAAACCAACGCGTGCACAGGCGATTGGGCCCATGAAAGGTGCGCCAGAAATCGTCAAAGCTGCGGACGCCGCGATCATCGCAACGATGTCTGGATCGTTGTCGAGGTCGTGAGACAGAACAGTACACATCACCAAAACTTCGTTTTTGAAGCCTGGGACGAACAGCGGGCGGATCGGACGGTCGATCAAACGTGCTGTCAGTGTTTCTTTTTCAGTCGGGCGCGCTTCGCGCTTGAAGAAACCGCCGGGAACTTTACCCGCAGCGTAGTATTTCTCTTGGTAGTGCACGGTCAAAGGAAAGAAGTCCTGACCTGGCTTTTGCTTTTTCGCAAAGGTGACGGCGGCCATGACCGATGTTTCACCAAGTGTGGCGATGACGCAGCCATCTGCCTGACGAGCAACCTTGCCCGTTTCGAGTGTCAGCGTTTCGTCGCCCCACTCCATCGTTTTCGTCGTTACGTTAAACATGTATCGTTTCCTAGTTGGAAGCACTCCCGGCGTTCCGGGTCTTCCGTTCAATTAGCGGCCCCATTGCCGCCGGCCCATTTCATCATGTGTGCGCCTAGGCCAAAGCGTCACGTCTCAGATGGTGCGCGCATATAGGAAATTCGTCTCTTTGGGAAGGGGTTCTGGTTGTGTAGGCTGCTGCTGCGCGGATTCGGCGCAAATCCCTTGAAAGAAGCCTGTTTCGGGCGAATAGTGCGGCAACATGGAAGGAAATCACATGCGTATGAAGCAGATCACACCGTTTGTGCCCTGTACGTCCTTAGCCAAGCAGCTTGCGTTTTATACGGGCGCTTTGGGGTTCAAGATCGGGTTCGAGACGGAATTTTACGCTTTCATCCATCGCGATGACGTCGCCATTCGTTTGGTGCAGGTTGACGCGGATGTGGACCTTACTAACCCTGAGCGACAGACGTCTTTTTACATTGATGTTGAGGGCATTGACGATCTGTTTGCCGATATGAAGGACGCTCTGGGACGGCTTGATCCAGCGCGCGTGCGTGCGCCGTTTGATAAGGACTATGGTCAGCGCGAATTTCATGTGGCGGATGAAGATTGTACTTTGGTGTTCTTCGGGCAGGCGCTCGGCTAGCCATTTGCCTTTGAGTTGCTCGGCCGCTTAAGGGTTTCAGCAAGCGCTACACAAAAGAAAACACCCGCCTCTGTGAAAGAGACGGGTGCTTCAATGCGTGTGAATTTTCTAGAAAATTCGTGCTTAGCGACGCAGTCCGAGACGCTTGATCAGGTCTTGGTAACGTGCTTCGTCTTTGCCACGTGTGTAGTCCAGAAGCTTGCGGCGCAGGGCCACCATCTTCAAAAGACCACGACGACCATGGTTGTCTTTTTTGTGTGTTTTGAAGTGCTCTGTCAGCGTCGCGATGCGCGAGGACAAGATAGCAACTTGCACTTCTGGGGAACCTGTATCGCCTTCTTTGGTGGCGAATTCTTTCATCAGACGTGCTTTTTCTTCAGGCGTAATCGACATCGGGGTCTCCTTTAAGAGATAAGAGTGAATGGCGCAGGCCGGGATATCGTCCAGCAAGGCCCGTGGAGAATCGCCCGATTTTGAGGTCGGACACGCGCAATTAAGTCAGATCGCGCGTGAAAGAAAGTAAAAACGTCAATGTTTAGGTGCGTTCGACCAAGCTGATGTCGGAAAGTGTCGGTGTATCGCCCATGACCGTGGCCAATACAGTGCCATCTGAATGAATCAGCTATTGGCCTAATTCGCTCTCATCCTGCTCTATGGTGATCTCAGGCGCGCCATTAGCAGCATCGAAGAAAAGAACCAAAGTATCCTCGCCCGCCTCAAAATCCCGAATCTGCGCGCTTGCATTCGCATCACCATTGAGGACCAAAGTATCGGCACCTAACCCGCCTGAAACGTCATCCCCTTCACCTGCGAAAATCGTATCGTTGCCATCACCGCCGTTCAGATAGGCAGCGCTTTGTTCATCGGCGTCCCAGCCGTTCAGTGCGTCTTCACCATTGCCGCTGAGCGTGTCGTTCCCTTCGCCGCCATACAAAGCATCATCGCCCAAATCACCAAACAGCGCATCGTAACCGCCATCACCGTTTAGACTATCCGCACCGCCATTCCCATGAACCACATCGCTGCCAGCACCTCCGCTGATGGCATCGTCTCCGCCACCTGCCATGATGTTATCAGCGCCCATATCACCGAAAAATTGATCCGCAGAGTTGGTGCCAAATAACATATCATCACCGGGTGTCGTTTCATTTGGCTCGACCTGCGTTTCGCCGTTTTCATCCAGGAAGGAGAACAGACCATCCGTCACATCACCGAGCTGCACCGCGTCAACTTCGGCAGCGGTTGCATCAGCAAATGGATCTTCTTCATCTGTTGTTTGACCCTCTGAGGGCTCAAAAAACATCATTGACCCGATCGCGAACACTCCCAAAAGACTTGCCAGAATAAGCATCACATACCTCAAATTCTCGCCCCACCGGATGTGTCGCAAGCAGTGTGTGTTTAAGCAAACTTATTTAAAACTTTTAGTTAACGCCCGCGCACGTTTGAAACCGGAATTTCAATCCATTCAATCAGCTGTTTAGCAAAGTCACCGATGATCGGAATGAACTCGAACTGAGACAACCACCAGACTACCAGTGATACCAAAATAGACGCACCAAGAACGGATCCAAGACCAAATGCCAAGCCGCGTGTGAGTTGGAAAAGTATGAGCCGCCACAAAGAGTTATGCACGCGGATGAAGCGATGCTTGTTCAGTGTTTCCAGCTCTGCGGTGAGCTTGTCGAGCCGGGCTTCGGTGTTATCAATTATTTGGCAATTCCCAGATCTGGGGTTGTTTTGTGTAAGAGATATAGAGCGGATGTTTGGGGTGACCCGCTTTGCTAAGACCAAGGTGAAAAAGCGGTTTACCAAGAGTTGTTAAAAGTGTCTGAACCGCTGCACCGCGCGAAAGATGGGCTCCGTGTGTGCCCCACGCCGCGATAATTTGATCGGCGGCGGCGCTTGCAGATAGAATCGCTTGGTCATTGTCAGGCCCAATCGGGTCAGTGGCTGCTTTCATCTTGCGTGGATCCGTATCGCGCCATGCAAAGATGTTTGTCACAGTAAAGCTACCGAACCCGAGCGCGCGTGCGCGTCGCTCGCAACGCTCAACCGTTGGGTCATTTTGAACTTCGGTCGCTGTGGAAGGATTGAGCATAACAAAACACACATGCTTGCCGGTCGTGTCCCAAACCCGGTTGAGCGAATAGCGATACCGCTCGCAATCGGAATAGACCGCAGTGGAGGGCGCATCGCCTTTGGTATGAGTTCGCGTGATCATAGCTGCGTTATGCCTGAAACGTGCGAGTGTGCAAATCTGTGCTAGGCTATTTGAGACAACAGAAAGGATATGATATGCTAACAGGCGCTTTTTCGATCAGTTTGGCAGTCCACGATTTGTCAAAATCAATCTCATTTTATGAAGACTTGGGGTTTGCGCATTTTGGCGGAACGGTCGAGCATGGATATGCAATCATGAAAAACGAAGAAACGTTGATCGGTTTGTTTCAAGGCATGTTCGAGGCCAACATGCTGACCTTTAATCCCGGGTGGAATCAATCTGCGGGCGAAGTAGATTCGTTTGAAGACGTGCGAAACATAAAGGCGAAGATGATTTCAGCCGGCCACTCTATCGAACATGAACAGGGTGGGAAAAGCGGGCCTGCGAGCTTCATAGTCGTTGATCCGGATGGAAACCCGATCTTGATTGATCAACACCGATAAGCAGAGCGCACGAAAACACGCGATGGGTGCAATTCGCCAGCTTTGTAAACGCCAACCGCAACAGCTTCGCCATTCAGAGATGCCCAAGCCTCATCGCCGTATTCTATGCCCTCTGCGGCAAAGACCATACCGGGATTACCGTTGCGCAGCTTTGCGGCACCTTCTTCAGTGCACTGCAGCTCGGTCAAATCATCAAGCCCAACCTCAAGGGGTTGCATGTGGTCATCTAGCGCTGGTGTGCGTTCAAGCTCTTTGATTTGATCCATGCTGAGACCATCGGTAGCATCAAACGGGCCCGACCAGATGCGTCGTAATTTTAAAACATGACCATAACAGCCCAAAGCCGCGCCAAGATCGCGCGCGATAGAGCGGACGTAGCCACCTTTGCCACATGTCATTTCAAGCTCTACGTGATCCGCATCGGGGCGATCTACGAGCAAGAGCTCTTCAACCCAAAGAGGGCGTGCAGATAGTTCGACATCTTCGCCATCGCGCGCGAGCTTATAGGCGCGTTGTCCATCGATTTTGACCGCAGAAAATTTTGGTGGAACCTGCTGAATGTCGCCAATAAAGGTGCCAAGGGCTGCAGTGATGTCCGCATCATCTGGGCGCTTATCACTGCTGTGAATGATCTCACCTTCGGCATCATCGGTGTTTGTTGCTTGTCCCAAACGCACAGTAAATCGGTAGGCTTTCAAGGCGTCAGTAATGTAGGGCACCGTTTTTGTTGCTTCGCCAAGGGCTACAGCCAAAACACCTGTCGCTTCTGGATCAAGCGTGCCAGCGTGGCCCGCCTTCTTCGCATCCAGCGCCCACTTCACTTTGTTCACGACAGCCGTTGACGTGATGCCCGCAGGTTTATCAACAACAAGCCAGCCAGAAATATCGCGACCTTTGCGTTTACGTGCCATGTGCGTGTCCTTTGGGGTATTTCAGCGCGCCGCCTAGCCAATCCGCACGCGAGCGTCAATTACTCTGCAGGAATAACCGTGCCAACGATGGGTCCAAGCTTGTTCCAGCCGATACCAGAAGATCCGATTTGAGGCGCATATAGCCGCGAAATGTTTCCATCGAAGAACAGCGCATTGGGCGTTTTTAGAACATCGCGAAAGAAGGAACCAAACTCGTGGAACGTCACAGTGTTACGCGAGATGACAAAGGTAGCGATGCTGCCACCTGTGTTTGTCCCGACGCCATTTCGGATATAGCGCGACGTGCTGTCGATCAGGAAACGCGGGTGCAGCGCGCCGTCGATCACGAGCATAGGGCCGGATTGGCTGGCGTAAGTGCACTCTGGTGTGCGGCGCGCGAACTTGCGGGCTTCGATGACATCTGCGCGGTTTTCACCGATGCAGAACACGCCATTGGGAAGCAGCCCAAAATTACCGGGGCCATCTGATGTGATGATGCGCTGTTCTTGCGCGCCATTCTCAAGATAAAGCCCAACAGGTGCGCGATCTTCATGATACATCCCTGCGTTCATCGCAAAACTGAGCTTTTCGCCACTTTGTTTGAGCTGTGCGTTCACAGAAGAAAAGTAGCCAAGCACTTCGCCCGCGTTATCTTTAAGAAAAAGCCGCAGATCCTCGCGGGCGAGGTCCACATCGCAAACAACAAAGCGATTGTCCTTATAGCTTTGCTCGCGACATTCTGCTGCGGCCAACGGTGCTGCGAGACAGATCAAAAGGGCGCAGAGCCAGTGCTTCATTCTTCCTCGTCGTCACGCTCGGACGCGCGTTCGATATCCTTGCGCACATGTTCTTGCTCAAACATGCGGCGTGTCTCGTCCATCTTGTCAAAGGTTTCATCCAAGCGAAAGCGCATGTCTGGCGAATGCTTCAGAGCAAGCTTTTTGTTGATCAGATGGCGCAACTCCCCTTTGTTCTTGGCGAGCAATTGGATCACGTCATCCTTGCCTTCACCCCCAAGCGGGAGTGCGTAAACGGTCGCTACACGTAGGTCAGGCGACACGCGCACCTCTCCGATTGTCACAGACAAACGGTTCAGATCAACGTCGTGCAGATCACCACGTTGCAAGATTTCGGACAGACCGCGGCGGATCAATTCACCAACTCGAAGTTGGCGCTGCGATGGGCCGGAGCCGCTGGAGTAAGATTTCTTAGCCATGTGCTTCACTTATGCTCTATCGACGCCTTTGCCAAGCTGCTGTGCGCGGGTTAAGAGAGAGCAACGAGATAAGGAAATTTGCGATGACTGAAACACCTGGGATTGTTGTGACTGGCGCCTCTGGCCGAATGGGACAGATGTTGATTAAGACTATTCAGGAAAGCGACGCGGCGCATCTTGTCGGGGCTCTGGAACGTCCCGGCCATGATTGGGTTGGTCGCGATGTTGGCGTTGCCATGGGTGGATCTGAGGTTGGTTTATTGGTGACGGATGATCCTTTGGACGCGTTTGCCAAGGCCCAAGCCGTGATTGATTTCACGTCTCCCGACGCGAGCGTCGCGTTTGCAGGTCTTGCCGCGCAAGCGCGTGCTGTGCATGTTATTGGCACGACTGGATTTGAGGATCATCATTTGGACGCGTTCAAAGCGGCCGCGCGTCACGCAACGATTGTGCGGGCGGGCAACATGAGCCTTGGCGTGAACTTACTGACGCAACTGACGAAAAAGGTCGCAGCAGCGCTGGATGAAGATTTTGACATCGAAGTGATCGAAGCACACCACAATATGAAGGTCGACGCACCTTCTGGTACTGCCTTAATGTTGGGCGAAGCTGCTGCTGAGGGTCGTGGTGTTAACCTCAAGGATGTGCGCGACAGCGGACGCGATGGAATCACAGGTGCGCGCAAGCGGGGCGATATTGGATTCACGGCTATCCGTGGCGGCGATATCGTGGGTGAACATGACGTGCTTTTTGCGGCTGCAGGTGAGCGTATCGTGATCCGCCATATGGCGACAGATCGGCGTGTTTTCTCGCGCGGCGCTCTGAAAGCCGCACTTTGGGGGCAGGGTAAAGCGCCCGGTGAATACGATATGCTTGACGTCCTTGGTCTCTAATTCTCCTTAAATTCGGCAATAACTCTAAGTACATCGTTGCGCAGTCGAACGTGTTTTTTGATCCGTTTGGAGCAAACTCGTGTATAGTGTATGTACTTGGAGGGATTCGAATGATTTTAAGATTTTGCGCGATCGCCGTTGCTTTGGCTGCAACACCAGCATTTGCGGCGAATTACACAAAGATCAGTGACAAGGCTGAATTCGTCAAATTGGTTCAGGGCAAAACCCTGACCCGCCCTCTCTTGAAGTTACAAGTGTCCTCTGCTGGTAGCATTTCAGGTCGCGGTGCGACATGGGATGTGAATGGCAAATGGACGTGGCAGAACGGCTATTTCTGTCGCAATCTGAATTGGGGTGGCACAGAGCTTGGCTATAATTGCCAAGAGGTTGGGCTTTCCAATGGCAAAGTGCGCTTCACCTCTGATCAAGGCAAGGGCGATTCCGCCGAATTTAGATTGCGTTGATCGCTTAGAAATCGATCGCGATTCCTTTTTTCTCCCAATCTCCATAGCGCACAGGTTCTGGCCCATTGCGACCCCCGAGTTCGGGCGCAAGATCTAAAGCTTTTGCGTTTTTGCGACGCTCTTCCGCTTCGGCCAATGCGCGCTGGGCGGCTGGTGGCATATCTTTTTTATCATCTTCGGACATGTGAGCGCTCCTTTCCATAGGTATACACCCTTGATATACGCCGCCAAGCAGGATCGGCAAGCAGCGCAAAGGGCAAGCAATGGCAGATAATGGTGTAGCAGCGCGGCGTGCGGCGGCTGGATTGCTCGGACAAGTTCTAGGGGAGCAGGTGATGCTCTCGGAAGCGTTGGGCGCGGCCTATGTGCAAAAGCTTGACTACGATGATCGCGCGCGCGCTCAAAGGTTGGCGACAGAGACGTTGCGGTCTTTGGAGCGCGTGGATCGCATTATGAAACCGTTTTTGCGCAAACCACCCCCCTTGGCAGTCCACAATGTGCTAAGAATTGCGACCTATGAACTTTGTACCGGCGGCGCGGCGCATGGTGTCGTGAATGACGCGGTCAGCAGTGTCGGAGCCAACAAGCGCACAGAAAAGATGAAGGGTCTGACAAACGCAGTTTTGCGTAAAGTCGTGGACAAAGGGCCAGAAGAATGGGCGAAATTGCGGGTGCCACGGCTGCCCAAGTGGCTGCGCGCGCCGCTTTCGCAAGCATACGGTTCAGAAAGTGTGGGCGCGATCGAACGCGTACACTTTGCTGGCGCACCATTGGATCTAACACCAAAATACGATGGTGCCGCACTGGCGGAGGCTGTAGGCGGCACGCTTACGGCCACAGGATCTGTGCGAATAGGTGGCGCTGTTCAGGTGTCTGCCCTCGCTGGCTACGAGGCGGGTGATTGGTGGGTGCAGGACGCGGCTGCTGCATTGCCTGTTGAAATCCTAAAACCCAAGAGCGGTGAAAATATCATCGATCTTTGCTGCGCACCCGGTGGTAAAACAATGCAAATCGCCGCGAGCGGTGCAGCAGTGACTGGGGTTGATACCTCAGAGCGACGTATGCAGCGCGTTCGCGAGAATTTGGAGCGTGCGAAACTCGACGCAGAACTGGTTGTAGGTGATGCGTTGGAGACGAGCGGTCAATATGACGCCGTGTTGCTTGATGCGCCCTGTTCTGCGACGGGCACGATTCGGCGGCATCCTGATTTGCCGTTGGTTAAAGATGGGTCTGACTTTGGCGGGTTGATTGAACTGCAAGCGCAGATGCTAGCCCATGCAGTGACACTGCTAAAGCCCGGTGGTCGGCTGCTCTTTTGTACATGCTCTTTGCTCCCAGATGAGGGTGAATGTCAGGTTGAAGACCTTCTTGAAGCGCATCCCGAATTGGAAATTGATCGCGATGCGTTAACGATCGACGGTGTTGATCCTGACTGGATCACTCAAGAAGGTGGCCTTCGTCTTCGCCCAGATTATTGGGCTGAGCAGGGTGGCATGGATGGATTTTATATCGCACTGTTACGCAAACCAGCTTAGCGCTGAATTTTCGACGATGACTCTGACGGTATCTCGCGGTATGCTCTGACCAATTAATGCGCCAAAAGAGCGTATAAGGCAGAGCAGATGTCTAGAGCAAATAAATGGTCAGCGCGGGCGACCCGTACGATGCACCGCGTTCATGCGCGGCTTGTGACCCGCCAAACGGCGGCGACTGGTTTCGTGTCGCAACCTGAACCTCGCACCATTGGAAGTTTTGCCATGGGACGCCAGCTGAGCGCTGGAAACATCATGTTCGCAGGTCATCTGGTCGAGGCTCCAAAAACAAACCTTTGGGATGTTCCAGCGCCTGATGCGGCATTTGCAGAAGAGGCGCATGGCTTTAGTTGGCTCGATGACTTAGCCGCTGTGGGTAATTTGGCAGCACGTGAAACCGCGCAAGCATGGGTTTGGGGCTGGATAGACGCCTACGGTCGGGGCAAAGGACCAGGATGGACGCCTGCGTTAACAGGTCGTCGCTTGATCCGCTGGATTAACCATGCCCTGTTTTTGTTGCGCTCTCAGGATAGTGAATCCTCTAAAGCATTTTATCGCTCGCTGACCCAGCAAACGACGTTTCTATCGCGCCGTTGGCACAAGACTGAACCGGGTCTTGCGCGCTTTGAAGCGTTGACCGGAATGATCTACGCGGGCCTGTCATTGAGTGGCATGGAGGCGCATGTGAACCCCGCGGTCAAAGCTTTGGCGCGCGCCTGCGCTGAACAAATTGATGCTGAGGGCGGGATCTCAACGCGTAATCCAGAAGAATTGCTGGATGTGTTTACCCTTATAACTTGGGCTGCTGTGAGCCTGCGTGAATCGGGGATCGTGCAGCCACAAGAGCATCTGGACGCAATTGAGCGTATCGCACCAACGCTGCGCACCTTGCGCCATGCAGATGGAAGCCTTGCGCGCTTCCATGGCGGTGGGCGGGGCGTTGATGGGCGTTTGGATCAAGCTTTGTCCAATTCTGAAGTACGGCACGCGGTTCCTGATGGCTTGTCGATGGGATTTGCACGGCTTTCAGGCGGACGCACCAGTTTGGTTGTAGATGCGAGCGAACCGCCCAAAGGTGTTGCCTCGCACAACGCGCATGCCTCCACACTCGCGTTCGAGCTTACTTTAGGACGGCGTCCTTTGATTGTGAATTGTGGTTCTGGCAAGGTCTTTGGTGAAGATTGGCGTCGCGCTGGGCGCGCGTCACAGTCGCATTCAGTGCTGTCGATGGATGGCTACTCCAGTGCGCGTTTTGCAGCATCTGGTAGCAAAAAGCGTAAGTTAGAACTGCTGGTCGATAGCCCCAAACACGTCCCTGTTCAGATCAGTGAAGCCCCTGATGGCATGCGTTTGCAAGCAGGGCATGACGGTTATGATATGACGCATGGCTTAACCCACGCGCGTACTTTGGAGCTGACGTTTAACGGCCGTGGTCTTGCGGGTGAGGACATGCTTCTTGCGATGGAGGACGTCGCCAAAAAGCGCTTTGATGCGAAAATGGACGAGGTAAGCTTGCAAGGTCTGCCATTTTCGATCCGCTTTCATTTGCATCCAGAGGTCGATGCAGCGCTCGATATGGGCGAGAAAGCCGTGTCTATTGCGCAAAAAAGCGGTGAGCT
>JAHEGL010000054.1:13946-24223 GCA_024645145.1 Planktotalea sp. | reverse complement strand
ATTGCTCTGCACATTGTCCAAAGCAATGTAGCCCATCCCCAAAACAAGGCGCAAAAGATCAAGCGCGGTCGCGGCGAAACCTGAGGGCCCAGGCGAGATATCTGTCCAGTGCACTTCGGCGAAGACCAATTCTTCGTCCTCATTGGGACCGTTCATGCGTCTCTGATGGCTCGGAAAAAGGTTCAATATATCCTCTTTCTGATCGGATTTTTTTACAAGATGGAGCGTGTTGTCCACGACAGGTCCATCGAGACCAAGTTGCTCACAGGCCGCGCCCACAACCTCATCAACGGTTTCACCGGGAACTTGCTCACCCAAGCCATGGCATAGAAAAACAACGTGCTTTTTCATCAATATCACCTCTAAAAACTTCTTTAAATAGAGGTAGCTTATCAACTACAGGTGGTATTGATAGGAAAAATGCAACTAAATCAGGAGTGCGACCAACGCTTCAAAGCGTCTTCATCTTCTTGCTTGGATGCGACCCAATCGTCAGAAGTAAGCGTTTGTTCTTTCTTCCAAAACGGCGCACGGGACTTAAGGAAATCCATCAGGAAATCTGCTGCCTCAAACGCATCCTTGCGATGCTTGGATGCGGTTGCGACCATCATAATGGAGTCTTCTGGCTGCATTCTTCCGTAACGATGAATGACCAGTACATCTCCTAGATCCCAGCGCACCATTGCATCCGAAGCGATCTTTTCCAAGGCGCGTTCTGTCATGCCTGGATAGTGCTCAATGTCCATATGCTTCAGACCAGCACTCACATCACGCACAATGCCGGTAAAGCTCACGATAGCACCCATATTGGATTGCGCAGCAGTAAAGGAATTCAGCTCACTACCACCATCAAAAGGGCCTTTTTGAACGATGACGCGCAAGGTTTAACCCCCTGTCATGGGTGGGAAAAACGCTACTTCGCGTGCACCTGTGATCGACGCATCGAAGTCTGTCAAATCCTGATCAACCGCAACGCGCAACGCGCTGAGATCAGAGAACGCGAGCGCATAACGCTCCTCGCGCGCGCGTAGTTCTTCGACCAAACCCATTACGGTTTTCGCATCCGTCTCGACCGCTTCTTTCGGCAGGCCAATGCGTTCACGAACCCATGCGAAATATAAAACGTCCATTATGCATCATCCTTCAAGTGCGGCAGGGCTTTGCGGAAATAATCCCAACCGGTGATCAACGTCAAAGCCGCGGCAAGCCACAACAACCACAAGCCAACACGACCAGACCAGATCATACCTTGGTACTTCCACCCAAGGCCCAACACGTCCTCTTCAGCACCACTTAAGATGGCTTCAAACATTTCCTGATCCATGCCCCATGCGGACATCGCCAGATAATGCTCAAACACGCCCTGACTGAAAAGCACCGCAATCGCCACCATTTGTGCGGTGGTTTTCCATTTCGCCAGTTTGGTCACTTTCAACGTGCCAGCGGTGTCACCCAAAAACTCCCGCAGACCAGAGACAAAAACTTCTCGAAACAGGATCATCGTCGCAGGCAAGACCAACCACGCTGACCAAGATGAGAAAGCGATAATCACCATCAGCGCGATCACTACCATTGCCTTGTCAGCGATTGGGTCAAGCATTGCCCCCAGCTTGGTTTCCTGCTTCCAAGCGCGTGCAAGATATCCATCCACCCAATCCGTCAGCGCAGCTAATACAAATAGGCAAAGCGCAAACCAATCAGCATAGGGGCGCGTGAAATAAAGAAACATCACAGCCACACCGGGTGCAGCAAGCAACCTGAGAACGGTGAGCATATTGGGGATCGTCATATTCATCCCCAATATCTATGCGTCCTGAATTGGACCCGCAAGCCCGCTTGAGGCTTGCCTTAGGGTTTGCGGGGCGCTTTGCGCATTGGCTTGGCGTCTGGACCTTTGCCCGCACGTGTTTTCACCTTGTAAGGCTTGCTTTCGCCACCTTTAGGTTTGCCAGCGGCTGCTTTCGCACGTGCCTTGCGATCTCCCATCGGCTTAGAAGGATCCATTGCCCCTTTTCGCGACTTAGGTTTTGGGACAGCACTTGTTTTGTGCGCGACTGCACCTGTATCCACGGGGCTTGGTGCGCGCGCCGGCTTGGACGTATTTGGCGTCCCTGACTTGGCCGTATGTTTTGGTGGACGCGGATCATTCCAGGCTTGCCTGCTTTGTAAGGGGCCTTGCCCTTAGGTTTGTCAAACTTCGGCTTGTCATCATAGCTTGGCTTCTCGCCGTGTGGCTTGTCGCCAAAAGACGGCTTATCACCACGCGACTTTTCGTATCTCGGTTTGTCGCCGCGTGGCTTTTCATAGCGCGGCTTGTCCCCACGTGGCTTGTCTGAGCGCGGGCGATCCTCACGAGGGCCCTTATTGTAGGGCTTTGACGCGCCATCCGCTGGCGGACCATTGGGCGATGCATCAAAGTCAGGCTTGCCGGGCAACTCAGTCAAGCTCGCACCCTGCTCAAGGTTCAACCCTTCGCCAAGCTCTTTCTTCATGCGCTCAACCGCAGACGTCTGAACTTCAACAAATGTCTCTTGATACTGAACCCGGATGGCACCGATATCATCCTTGGAGATATTGCCGTTGCGACACAACATCGGCAGCAACCAACGTGGCTCTGCTTTATGTTTGCGACCCAAGGAAAGTGAGAACCAAGAACTCGGCCCGAAATCACGCGGTGCACGAGGCTCTCGCTTATCGCGCTTGTCGCGTGGTCCACTGTCTTTCACTTCGCCCAGCTGTTCCGGCGCAGAGTGCTTTGAACGGTGCAACCTCAAAAACGCAGCCGCGATTTGCTCCGGCTTGTACTGGGCGAGAAGCTTACCAGCGAAGCTTGTCTCATCCTCAGTCATCGCCTCAGACCAAGACGGATCATTTAACATACGCTCTTCATCGCGCGCATTCACATTATCCGCAGAGGGTGCATTGCTCCATTCAGCCGTCAGCTTGGCGAATTTCAACAAACGTTCCGCTTTGGATTTTTGCCGACCCGGTACGATCAGGGCAGAGATCCCTTTACGACCCGCACGGCCCGTACGGCCAGACCGGTGCAACAGAGTTTCGCCATTTGAGGGAAGATCCGCATGGATCACCAATTCAAGGTTCGGCAAATCAATCCCGCGCGCGGCAACATCTGTCGCAACACATACCCGCGCACGCCCGTCGCGCATCGCTTGCAACGCGTGGGTACGCTCATTCTGCGAAAGCTCACCAGAGAGCGACACAACAGAAAAACCACGATTTGAAAAACGCGCCGTCAAACGCGCAACCATGGCGCGCGTGTTGGCAAACACGATTGCATTCTGGGCCTCATAATAGCGCAGCGTATTGATGATCGCGTTTTCCGTATCAGACGGCGCAACCGTCATCGCGCGGTAAGTAATATCCGCGTGTTGCGGCCCTTCGCCAATCGTCTCGACGCGCTTGGTATCACTGCGCTGATACTTCTGCGCCAGTTTCGCAATGCCGCGCGGCACGGTCGCAGAGAACATCAAAGTGCGGCGATCTTGTGGGGTCGCATCCAGAATATATTCCAGATCCTCAGAGAAACCCATATCGAGCATCTCATCAGCCTCATCCAATACGACGGCACGCAAAGCGGACAAATCAATCGCGCCGCGCATGATGTGATCGCGCAAACGGCCGGGCGTCGCGACAACAATATGTGCGCCCCGCTCAAGTGAGCGGCGTTCCGTGCGGGAGTCCATACCACCGACAGTAGAAGCCACAACAACGCCCGCGGGCGCAAACAACCAGTCAAACTCGCGTTTCACTTGCAACGCTAATTCACGGGTTGGCGCAATCACCAGCGCAAGCGGCGTCGCTGCACGCTCAAATCGACCATTCTCTTCCAAAATCGTAGGCGCAATCGCCAAGCCAAAAGCGACAGTTTTACCTGAGCCCGTTTGCGCAGACACCAACAAATCTTGATCCAGAAACTCCGGCTGTGACACCTCGACCTGAACAGGTGTGAGCGTTTCATAGCCTTTGGCCTTCAAAGCCTCATTCATTGTGGGGATTACGTTTTCAAAATCAGTCATTGCATACCTGCCGTTCGAACAAGCTTTGCGCATAGGCCTATTAAGGTCATATGTATACCCCCTAGACCAAAAATGCTGCACCGCAGCACCTTCATCTTTCCAATTAAACTCTGGGGTTTGGGGCAAAGCCCCATATCGCCGCTTTAGCGGCTCATAAAGTGCGCATGTATGCGCGCAATTTGATTACCCACGCTCATGGAAATAGTCATAGATCACCTGAGCCAAGGCCGCTGAAATCCCGTCAACCGCCTTCAAGTCGACCAGATTCGCACGGCCGACGGCCTTGGCTGATCCAAAATGCGCCAACAAAGCCCGCTTTCGACCGGCACCCACGCCCGGAACATCATCAAGCGGTGTCGTGCCAATCGCCTTGGAACGCTTCGCACGGTGGGTTCCAATGGCGAACCGGTGCACTTCGTCGCGCATGCGCTGAATGAAATACAACACCGGATCGTTATGACGTAGCGCAAATGGGAGCTGGTCAGTGCGGTAAAACTCTTCCTTGCCCGCGTCGCGATCCACTCCTTTGGCCACTCCGACCATTGGAATATCGCCAACACCATAGCTCTCCATGATTTCACGCACTGCACTCACCTGCCCTGCACCGCCATCGATCAACAACAAATCCGGCCAATCGCCTTTCTCACGATTTGGATCTTCCTTGATCAAACGTTTGAAACGACGCGTCATGACCTCCTTCATCATGCCAAAATCGTCACCAGGCGTAAGATCTTCGCCCTTTATATTGAACTTGCGATAGGCATTTTTCACAAAACCCTCGGGTCCAGCGACAATCATGCCCCCTACTGCATGCGCACCTTGAATATGCGAGTTGTCGTAAACTTCGATGCGTTGTGGCACCTTCTCTAGCCCGAAGGCGTCCGCGACCCCTTTGAGCAGCTTACTTTGCGCCTGCGTTTCTGCCATTTTCCGTGCAAGGCTCTCACGCGCGTTGCGCACAGCACCGTCCATGATTTCGGCCTTTTCGCCACGCTGCGGCACAATCAATTCAACTTTTTTCCCAAGCTTTTGCGCCAAAGCATCCATCATCAAATCTTCATTTGCCAAAGCATGGCTTAGCAAAATCTGTCGTGGTGGGTCTTTGGAATCGTAAAACTGCCCCATAAACGCTTCGAGCACTTCTGCCTCGTCAACGTCTGCCGCCAATCTCGGATAGTAATCCTTGTTACCCCAGTTCTGGTTCGCTCGGATAAAGAAGACCTGAACACAAGCTTGCCCACCCTCCATGTGGAGCGCGATCACGTCGGCCTCAGAAACGCCGCGCGGATTAATCCCTTGAGCGGTCTGAACCTGTGTAAGCGCTTTGATCCTGTCGCGTAAAGCAGCGGCGCGTTCGAACTCCATCTCCTCTGAAGCAAGCGCCATCTGTCCTGCCAGTTTTTCCTGAAGTTCCGTTGATTTTCCTGCCAAGAACCGCTCCGCGTCACGTACCGTTTCTGCGTAGTCCTCTTCGCTTATTTTGCCGACACAGGGCGCAGAGCATCGTTTGATTTGATGCTGTAAACATGGGCGTGTCCGCACGTCGAAGCTGGAGTCACTGCAATCTCTTAACTGAAACGCGCGCTGCAACTGATTCAGCGTCCTATTCACCGCACCAGCAGATGCAAACGGCCCATAATACGCGCCCTTCGCTTTCTTTGCGCCGCGGTGCTTGGAAATCATTGGGTAAGCATGATCTTTGCTCACCAAAATGTTCGGAAAGCTTTTATCATCTCGCAGCAGCACATTATACTTTGGCTTCAATTGCTTGATCAAGTTTTGCTCAAGCAACAGCGCTTCTGTTTCTGTCTTTGTCGTCAGAAACATCATGCTCGCGGTGTGCGAGATCATGGTAGCTATCCGACCTGAGTGCCCCGTCGGGCGCGCATAATTGGACACGCGTGCGCGCAAATTGCGCGCTTTGCCAACATACAACACACGGCTCTGCTCATCGAGCATGCGATAGACACCCGGAGAGCTATCAAGTGTCTTGAGATAGCCCTGAATAACCTCAGTGCCACGCGGCTGAGTTTCGCTCAATTTTTCGGATGTGTCGCTCATGGTTGGAAGATATGATTCTTCAAACTGCGCTGCAATGGTACAAGCGCATGATCAAGGACAAAGACATCCACGATTCCTGTGGATAACTCTGCGGATAAATTGCCTTGATCCCGAATTTTCCTTTGTATTTAGCTCACTTCGCTGAAGTGCCTACTTTTTAGGCAACATCGCAAGCACCTGAAAACAAATAATAAAATTATTAAACATTTGTAAACACTTGAAAACATTAAGATTTCACTAACGATATTCTCACACAGCTGTGAACCGTGCAAAACTTCTGTCCAACTTGACCAAAGGGTAACTCGCTGAAGCTCCCCAGCCTCACCTTTTCAGGATTTAAAACAGCACAATCGCAATGTAGCAGACATATGCTGCGCTCAACCCGATGCCCCATGTGCGGGTGATGTTCCAGCCCCAGAAAACGAACGGGGCAAGCAAAACCGATGCCCCCATCATGACCCACAAATCAAACTGCAAAAACTCGGGCGCGACGGGAATGGGGCCGATCAAAGCTGCAACACCAATGATGGCCAACAAGTTGAACATGTTCGAGCCAATCACACTGCCAAGGACAACATCAGCTTGGCGTCGTAGTGCGGCCATCGTTGTTGTTGCCAACTCAGGCAAGGATGTGCCCAACGCAACGAGTGTAAGGCCGATCACTGTCTCGCTCACCCCGTATTCGCGCGCGATCAACGACGCATTGTCGACCAATAAATCCGCACCAAGCGGAAGACCAATCAAACCAAGCAGCAGGAAAATAATGATTTGCCACCAGGGCATATTCGGGTCCGCGCCTTCGACGTCTTCTTCCTCTTCGACAACGTTAGCAGCCGCATCCTTGCGGTGAAGATGCGCATCGCGAAATGCGTCAAACAAAACGTAGCCAAGAGCAGCCAAGAGCACCAAAGCTTGCCACGTTCCAAAGCTGCCCGTGGACGCCAGCGCAATGAAAAGTACCGTTGCGAGCATCATCAAAACATAGGTCTTGCGCGTATTGCATTCAGAGGTGTGAAGCGTTGCAAGGATCGCAGGGAATCCAAGAACCAACAATATGTTAGCCGTGTTGGAACCTACGACATTGCCCATGGCAATATCTGGTTTGTTATCCAAAACAGAGTTGATCGCGATCAAAAGTTCAGGTGCCGAGGTGCCAAAAGCAACGATCGTCAAGCTCACAATCAAGGCTGGAATACCGACGCGCAAACTTAGGTTAACGGCCCCTTTTACAAGCGCATCGCCTGCCAAAAGCAGTATCACCAATCCCAACGCGCATAGGAGCCATGCCATCATGATCTACCCTTTTCTCTTTCCACAGCCGCATGGGCCGCGACCGATCTTAAAACGACCGCACTTAGCACACTTCGCGTTGCGCAACTGCTTCTGGCCGGGAAGGGTAAGCTTTCCAAACATGGCGAGCACGCCCATACCAACAAGAAAAAGTGTGACAATCTTGAAGATCACGTCAAAGCCCAAACCGTGCGAATTGCGCGCGTTCTTCGATGCCTGACAACGCGTCATTTGCAAATTGAGCACCAAAACGGCTCATGAAGCTGCGTTTTGGTCCGTAGCGTTTGAAATTCACCTTATCGCCAAAACGCGCCTTCATTGTCGGCACAAGATGGGCAACGCCATCGATCAGGCCGACGTCTTTCGCAGCCTCACCCACCCAAATTGCGCCTGTGAATAAGTCACGCGCTGTATCAAGCTTGTCTGCACGGCGCTTTTGAACGTGACGGATAAAATTCGTATGGATCTGCTCAAGCATCACTGTCAAACGCTCAACGTCTTCTTCAGCTTCCGGCTTGAACGGATCAAGCATAGATTTGGACGTGCCCGCAGTATAAACGCGCCGCTCAATCCCTTGCTTTGCAAGAAATACATGCGCGCCAAATCCGGCAGAGATAACGCCGATAGACCCCACAACAGAACTGTCGTCCACGAAAATTTCATCCGCTGCTGCCGCAAGCCAATAGCCGCCCGACGCGGCGACATCTTCGACAAAGGCGATGACTGGAATTTCTTTTTCCTCGGAAAGACGACGAATACGCGCGCCAATCAGCGAACTTTGTACAGGGCTACCACCTGGCGAATTGATCTCAAGCGCAACTGCATCTGGCTTTCCACGCGAGAATGCCTTTTCAAGCACAGGTGCGAGCGATTGATCGTTTAAAGACCCTCGCCCGGACCCACCAATCACGCCAGAGAGCCGCACAATTGCGACTGTTGGCTCGGACTTAACAAAGGGAATAAATCTTTTCATTTTCTCGATGTAGATCGCCCAAGTGTGCGAAACAAGGTGCACTGATTTAATATTCTTGTCTGTCTCGTATGCGGCGTCACTTACGGATCCGCCAACCGGTTTTAAAAATCCACCAAACGCCAATCATGCAAAGCGCTGTAACGCCAGAAATTGCAAGCAAACTCAGTCCAATTGGAACATCTGCCATGCCGAAAAACGCCCAGCGAAAGCCGGAAATAAGATACACCACGGGATTAAACAAAGTGATCGTTTGCCAAACTGGTGGCAGCATCGAAATCGAGTAAAACGAGCCCCCCAAGAACACTAAAGGTGTGACTATCAGCAAGGGGATGAGTTGAAGTTGCTCAAAATTCTGCGCCCAAATACCGATAATGAAGCCAAACAGCGCAAAACTCACGCAGGTCAGCAGCATAAAGGCCATCATTGCAAACGGGTGTTGAATTTGCAGATCAACAAATAGCGCGGACGTCGCGAGAATAACGATGCCGATGAACAAAGCCTTCGTCGTCGCCGCTCCCACATAGCCGATTACTATTTCTAGAAAATTCACAGGCGCAGAAAGAAGTTCGTAGATCGTACCTATAAACTTGGGAAAATAGATCCCGAAAGATGCATTGGAGATCGCCTGCGTCATAACACTGAGCATAATCAGACCGGGCACAATGAACGCGCCGTAGCTCACACCATCAACTTGATCAATACGACTGCCAATGGCTGCGCCGAAAACTACAAAGTAAAGCGATGTTGAGATGACGGGGGATATAAAGCTCTGCATCAAAGTGCGAAAAAACCGCGCCATTTCAAAGGTGTAAATTGATCGTATGGCTTGCCAATTCATGCTGCGTCCTCCGCGACGAGACCGACAAAGATATCTTCCAAGCTCGATTGTTTGGTCTGAAGGTCGCTCATACTCAGTCCGGCACTCGCAAGATCTGCAAGCAATCCAGTGATGCCTGTGCGCTCTGCGCGCGTATCGTATGTGTAGAGCAGAGCCGTGCCATCTTGGACCAATTGTAAGTCATATTTGGAAAGTACATCAGGCACCTCGATAAGCGGTGCGCTCAGATCGATCTGCAACTGCTTTTTCCCCATACGGGTCATAAGTGCTTGCTTTTCTTCGACCAAAAGCAATTCGCCTTTAGCGATCACACCGACACGGTCAGCGATTGCTTCGGCTTCTTCGATATAATGGGTGGTTAGGATAATCGTTGTGCCGCTCGCTTTGAGCGCAGCCACGATCTCCCACATATCTTTGCGCAATTCCACGTCGACGCCCGCTGTGGGCTCATCCAGGAAAAGCACTTCTGGTTCATGGCTCAGCGCTTTGGCAATCAGGACACGGCGTTTCATGCCACCGGACAGCTCCATGATGCGATTGTCTTTCTTATCCCACAAGGAAAGCTCGCGCAGAATTTTCTCTAAATGGGCTTCATCTTTAGGTTTCCCGAAAAGGCCCCGCGAAAACCGTACTGTGTTGATCACCCGCTCAAACGGCTCAAGACTAATTTCTTGTGGCACCAATCCGATCATACGGCGCGCGTCACGATACCCTTTGACGATGTCATGGCCACCTACGGTGACGGTGCCGCTCGTACCTTCAGTAATCCCGCAAATTGTTGAGATTAGGGTCGTTTTTCCTGCGCCATTGGGACCAAGCAAAGCTAAAATTTCGCCCTGCTCAATCGAAAGCGTGACACCTTTGAGCGCCTCAAAGCCGTCATCATACCGTTTCACCAGATCGCGTACGCTTAAAATTTCTGACATTTTTAGGCCCCCTACTTGCGCTCTGCCTATCTGCTTCTGTTGGCAGTCGCAAACAGACTAGCGCCATCCCCGCAAGCCAGATAGGCAGACACCATGACAACGCGCTACTCTTCAACAGCAGGCATCTTGTTCATCCTGATCGGTATGACTGC